>JBBEBC010000124.1:0-16197 GCA_040882555.1 Bacteroidia bacterium | reverse complement strand
AGTTATTAAATTCTCTCAACTTAACCACTGGTCGGAATTTCGGGGAGTACTACATCGTGAGCTCTCACGAATGCTTAGGTTCAAAATGAGTGCTTGGGGCAGTTGGATGTTGCGTTAGTGATTGGCGTAGAAAGCCCGGAGGACGTGCAGCGCAGCGGAGGGGACGAGGACTTGGAACAGAAAGCACGACCCCGGCCACACCTGGGAGCGTCAAAAAAAATTAGAAATTGGAGCGTGTGCATTGGATAGAACACTTTGAAATGGGCAGAATTGCAATTTATTTCTCTTGAATTCGCTTCGGGAACGCTTTATTTCTGCGAATTCAAATGTTAAAGTACAGCCCGTTTTTCGAACAAACGGTAATTGTTGGAAAAATTGCCGTTCGAGTCAGCGTCTGGCATTGTTTTTACTGTCAAAAATCGAGTAAACGGTAAATAATAAATAAATTACCGTATGTTTGTTATGCAATCGAATCTAATTCCATGCCGGAACTGCTTTATAAAATCAATCCCGATCGAACCAAACCTTGGAATGACTTACCTGAACTACCAATCAGAAGCGAGTTAGTAGAGTCTATCGAGGTTCTGAAGAAACTAGGCGATGCAAAGGCGGCCTTGGCAAGGCTTCAGGGCAGAAGTGCAATTATCCCGAATCAAGGATTACTTATCAACTCAATCAGCTTGCAGGAAGCGAAATCATCGAGTGCCATTGAAAATATTTTCACTACCGATGATGAATTGTATAAAGCACTCAGCGATCAGGATAGTCATATCGGAAGTGCTTCCAAAGAAGTATTACGCTACCGCGAAGCACTTTGGTCAGGTTACCATTTGTTAACAGCCAATCCTGTTTTCAGTCAGGATTATTTTATCAGAATTTTTCAAGAAATCAAGCAAACACAAGACAAAATAAGGCCACCGTTTCTTGATACAACAATCAAAAAAGGCAGAACTGGGCCTAATGCCGGTCAGGTCATCTACACTCCGCCCCGAGGGAAAGGTATCATCGAAAAGAAATTAATAAATCTGGTTGAATTCGTTAACGATGATGAACAGTTTCAGATGGATCACCTCTTAAAAATGGCTATTGCGCATTTTCAATTTGAAGCTATCCACCCGTTTCGAGACGGAAATGGGCGAGCGGGAAGGGTCTTCAATATCCATTACTTAACCAGCAAGGGCTTACTGGATTATCCAATCTTATTTTTGAGCCGATATATTCTTGACTATAAAACTGATTATTATTCTGGACTTGAGGGTGTGTCTCAGCGCGGCAACTGGCAAGACTGGGTCTTATTTATGCTACGCGCTGTTGAATACACTTCAACAATTACCTACAACAAAATAAACGAAATCATTTCGGTAAAAGATTCCATTCTTTCGCATGTGAAGGCGGAAGGAAAATTCCAGCAACCAACAGAATTGGTCGAGTTCATTTTTACGCAACCATACACAAAGGTTAACCATTTAACAGATGCCGGTCTTTTTGCAGAGAAAACTGCCCGTAAATACCTAAACCTGCTTTGTGAAATGCAGGTTCTAGAGAAGAAAACAATTGAAGGTAAACACTACTATTTAAATTTGGAGCTATATCGTATACTTTCAGAGTAATTTGTTTTCTTTACTATTGTATTGAAAGACTATTATGAAAAGTTTATACTTTGTTGCAGGCTTTATTTTCGCATTTGCTTTTCAATTAAATGCCCAAACCATTAAAAACATCCACCGCCACAACTTGCCGGTATTGAAGATTCCTATTGATTTAATCGACAAAGTTGAGACGATTGATTTGAATGGAGTAAAGACTTTGCAAATAAGTTCGCTGTTTGGAGAAATCACTCAAGTTCCTGTTTCTGAAATTGATAGTGTCACACATTATACAGGTTCTGTTAATCCTGAACAACTGGGAGTTATGCGAACAGCAAGTGTTATGGGCATTGTGCGTGGCCCAACAGGTGCGGCAGAAATGAATGCTATTGTTCGTTCGCCTTACGGTGGAGAAGAAACGCGGACAGATCCAAACGGAGTGTTTTTCTTAAATGACATTGTTGTCTATGATAAACTCGGTTACATCACAATCACCAAACCTGGTTTTCATAATGCATCACGAAGTTTTTTACCCTTAGCCCAAGGAAGTAATCGTGTGAATATTCAGTTATTGCCTATGACGCAGTCGGGCAGTTTTAGTAGCGCCTCCGGCGGACAAGTAAATTCTGGTTTATTGCAGCTGAATTTTCCTGCTAATGCGATTGTACTAAATGGTCAACCCTATACTGGAACTGTGAGCGTTTATGCAAAGGCACTAGATCCATCATCACCCGAAATGTTCGACCAAATGCCTGGTGACTTATTGGGAGGAATGAATGATTCCTTGCGTTTGCTTCGCTCTTTTGGAATGGCCGCCGTAGAACTTCGAGATGCCAATATGAATGAACTTCAGTTAGCTGATGGTGCTTCAGCAACACTCACATTTAACATTCCAAGTGCTCTTCAAGCAGATGCTCCGCAAACCATCGATTGGTGGAGCTTTGATGAAGCATTGGGTTATTGGAAACATGAAGGTGAAGCGCAGAAAACAGGGACGCAATATATTGGTGCTGCAAGCCACTTCTCCTGGTGGAATGTTGATGTGCCTGAAAACTTCAACGATTTTAACGGTTCAATTAATATGGCAGAAGGAAGTCCTGTTGCCGATGCTCAGGTAAATGTGGTAACGCCTAATTTAGGTACTGGTATAACTTATACCAATGCCGAAGGTGTGTTTAGTGGACGTGTACCTATAAATCAGAATCTTACGCTCAACATTAAGCTTACATGCAGCACAACTAATGATTGGAATTTGGTTTACACCGAAGATTTTTCAAGTGCCACCGAACCCATTGTTGGTCAATACGAACCTGAAAGTCTTGAAGACAGATACCCAATTACAGGAACAGTAGTGAATTGCGAAGGTCAGCCCGTTGAATCAGGTTATGTTAAAATGGGATCTCAGGTTTTCATTGCAAATCAAGGTGAATTCACTTTTCAAACTTGTGCAACGGGTGAGTGTTCTATTCGAGCATTCGATACATCCAACCCAGACACAATAAGAGCAAGTGATGTGATATCTGTTCAGGTAGAAAACAATGGTGCAGAAGCTGGAAGCCTTCAAGCTTGCTTAGAATTATACGGTACAATCACTGATATAGATGAAAATGTTTATACAACCGTTTTAATTGGCGATCAATGGTGGATGGCGGAGAACTTAAAAACTGTACATTTTGCCGATGGATCAGAGATACCAAATGTTACGGACAATACAGAATGGTCAGAACTTTCTACTCCAGCTTGGTGCAATTACGATAACAGCGAAGCTAATGATAGCATTAATGGTAAGCTATATAATTGGCACACCATAGCGGGAGGTAATGTCTGTCCCACAGATTGGCATGTGCCGACAGATGCTGAATGGACAATATTAACAGATTATTTAGGTGGATTAAGCGTTGCTGGAGGCAAGATGAAAACTACCATTGGTTGGCAATCACCAAACACGGGAGCTACTAACGAAAGTGACTTTTCGGGTATTCCGGCTGGTCTTCGCAATTATGCTAGCTTATTCTCCGGGATAGGTGCTGGCTGTTTTTGGTGGACTTCAACAGAGTTTGAAACCGTCAATGCCTATTACCGTTATCTGAATTACAACGATAGCCTTGTCCTCAGAGGTCTCAATTTTAAGCTAGATGGCTATCCTATCCGTTGTGTGAAAGATTAAAACGAATAGAGAGTAAAGTTGAAAGTTAATCAGTTCAAGCTGATTCGAAGCTTGTCCCGATTTCTATAAAGAATAATTGCTTTGCAGCCGCTGAAACTTTTGTTCAAGAAAAGTTATATTACTCATTTGATTTTTGCACTGAGATTGGTTTTAAAGTGATTTCTTTCGCCTTAGGGATAGTAGCGAAAATCCTTTTGCTTTTTGAGGCAAAAGATTGAAGCGAATAGCCCGGCGCCGAGTAAACCGGCGCAAGGCCCAAAAAATTAATGAATTCCTTTTTTTCTTTCTCCTTTTCCATTTTTCCTTCCGCTGCCCAAGCGTGTAAACCAGAAACTTAAGAAAAGTAAAACGGCCTCCGCAATGGGAAGCCGCTTTATACAAAATGAGTTTAAATTATTGCTTGATAAAACGAAGTGCATTAGATCCACTTATGGAAGAAAGTCTAAGCATATAAATTCCTTTAGGCAGGTCTGAAATATCAGTTTGATATATGCTTTCAGCACCCTGAAACATTAGATTGCTCTGATAAATTCTTCCGTCTATTCCAACAATTTCAGCTTGATTGTATTCTCCTAACCAATCTTCTTCAAACTTTACATTAATTACATCTGACGCCGGATTTGGGAATAAGGTAGGGATGCTTTTTGCCAATTGATCTGCATTTTGTTCAAGTTGCTCGTCACCATTCTCAGCAATTGGGGCTGCAAATAGAACTGCAAATGTTGCGCATCTATTGGTAGAGCTTCCACAATTGTTATTTGAACGAACACACAAGGTGAATGAACTCATACTAGTTCGGGTGTAACTTATGTTACGTGTTCCTTGTCCGCCTGTAATTATTGCTCCGGTTGCAGTCCAAGTAAAACTTGTAGCCCCTGCTACATTAGCGACTGATGCAGTGCCACTTGGGAGAAATATAGTACCTCCTGTTTTTGTTATGGCTCCTGGTCTTGCTGGCGCAGCTGCTGATAAAGTGACTGATCTCAGATTGCTATTACAACCACTGGAGGCAATTGCTCGAACTGACAAAGTTCCTCCTGTAAATGAAGCTCCAGAAACCAAGACTATAGAATTACCTGTCGCATTTCCCGAAATGCTTGTTCCTGTTGGGATTGTCCATTGATATGAACTAGCCCCAGAAACTGATGCCACAGAAAATGTTCTGCTCGTATTACAGAAGCCTGTTGTGGTTCCGGAAATTGCACCTGGTGTAGATAACTGATTTCTGATGGTGACGCTTTGAGATGTGCTTATTGGTCCACAACCGTTTGTGCCGGCAATAGTCATAGTTAGCACATAAGTTCCTGCAGTACTTAATGACGGTCTTACAGCTCCTGTGCTTGTATTAAAAGATAAGCCAGCAGGTGTTGCAGAAAACGAAATTCCCGGTGCTTGGCCTACTATAGGTGTTACAGTTCCAGTATTTGATCTGCAAAAATTGGGATTAAAGAATTGAAAAATTGCAAATTGAGTATTGTTAATAGTAACTGCTGTTGAGGCAGTAAAAGCCGAACAAACTCCTGAAGCAGGAAGTGTGTAAGAAATAGTGTAGTTGCCTGATGCAGAGGCAGAAGGAGTTATTGCACCTGTACTGCTGTTTAAAGAAAGACCTGCCGGCGATGCGGAGTAAACGCCACCTGCTGTTCCTATGCGTGTTACGCTTTGAGCTGTTGTTATGTTTTTACAATAAGATGTTTGTGCATAGCTTATGGTTGCAGAGGATCCTCGAACCACATTTATGGTTGCATCAACATTGGCATTGCAGGTAAGTGAAAAGTATCGGGCTCTAATTGTTCCACTGGTGAATGTGGGTGAAAAGATGGCCGAAACAAATGTTCCATTGGGATTTGGAATTGTAATTCCCGATGATACAATCCACTCAGGAATAATTAAATCACCTCCGATTCCAGGACCTGTTGGCTGATTGAAATTAGCAATATAGGTAGCGCTAATTTCTCCATCTCCGGCAACACAAAGTGGGCCTCCAATATGTTGAGTTGGTGTTGTTGTTACAGTTATGCTATTGGAAATTACTGTTGCACAACTTTGAAGCTCACAGGTTACTACTTCGTTGTTTTGAGGATTGGTAATCGAAAATGTATTACCAGTTCCTGAAACCACACCGTTTCTTTTCCAAACTAAAATGGGAGTACCTGTTGCATTTGTTATTGTTGCTGTAAAGTTTACTTGCGATTCAAAACAAACAGGGAAGACCGAAGTGGATGAAATCGATATGCTTTGATTGATAGTCTGATGCGCATTTACTCCACAACCAACACTAACGGAGCTTCTGCTCATTACATCTAAACCTCCATCAATATCGTTTTGTGTTAGATTCTTTCTGTTAAATCCCGCAGCAAGTGTTGCAGCCATCACTTCTGATGATGTGTTTCTGGTATGAGCGAGCTGATGAAGGTGTCCTAATTCATGCAAAGCAACAGTTTCGAAATCAATTTCTGATAAAGTTGGAGAGTCACTTCCGAAGTTCCACGCAAAGCTTGCAGCAACATTATTAAAAATAATGTCTTGCTGTAAAGTAACTGATTTTGTATTGTTCCCAGTGCCACAAGCACTAACATAGTTGATTCCACGACCAAGAACATTAGTTGGCAATGGGTCAAGAACATCATCTGTAATAATATTAATACCATCAGGTAGAGCAGCTCTTACCGTATTATCTGCAGAACTGATTGTCCAATTAATTTGCGTTGCACATTTCCAATTGTTCATTGCTCGCTCAAATGTTTCACGAGCTTCTTGTCCAAATGTTGAATTAAACTGATTGTTAAAGGCCAATGTATAACCACCTAAAGCATTTGCGTTTGCCGCATGCATTACAGCTGCGGTGTCGCCTGTAGAAATTACTTGGTTAAATAGAGCGTATTTAACTAGGATAGACCCTAGACTTGTTGAAATTGCACCAGCTGCTGGCGTTACTCTTACTGGACCATTTGCTGCAGCATTGTCGGCTGA
This sequence comes from Bacteroidia bacterium, assembly GCA_040882555.1. Lineage (GTDB taxonomy): Bacteria > Bacteroidota > Bacteroidia > M30B66 > M30B66 > M30B66. Next base: position 9,471 of record JBBEBC010000124.1, on the reverse strand, counting down.
TTGCCCTGCAAGCCTTGATGGTACTATAACTCTGATTTGGTTATCGCTCCAAGCAACATAATCTCTTGCTAAAGGCTGTGCTAAGGTGCCTAAAGCAGTAGTAAATTCAACAAATCCAGATCCGCGAGTTGCGCCAAATCCACTCCCGTTTATGGTAAGAATTGATTTAGTTCCTGCAGTTATAACTGTTGGACTAAGCGATGAAATTACTGCTGCAGTGCTTCCATTGATTTGAGGAGTTCTGTTTCGTTCTTCAGTAGTAATCATTCTTGCAGTCTCTCCCGTGATGTTCTGAAATGTCTTTTTTAATGAGCTCAAATCTTTGAATCGATTAAATACATCAGTGACATTGCGGGTCAGAGGGTTTACTGAAAACACACCTTCTAGAGAGCTTCCTACACAGTAGGCATTTGGATAGGAAGGAAGTTCATTCCAATGCTTTGGAACTTGATTTAATAGTAATACGGTCTCATCACCGATGTATAAATCAATTCGATCACTAAATAGTATAGATAGTTCTTCTAAATCACCCCCTTCAGTGATTAAAGTAATTTCAGTATTAGGATTACCCTTGTAAGATTCTAGCACGAGTAATTTATGAACTGTGTAAATTTTTGTTTTCGATTTGTTCCAAATAGATTGTCTTTCCAATACTTGAGCTCGAACGATTACTTCACTGGTTTGCACCAACTCTGTAGTTGTGAGTTTGATCATGTTGCAATGAATTTCTTGTGCCTGTATGCCAATAGCCATAAACAAAGAAATTAATACGGTTAGGATCTGTTTTTTCATAAATTTTTAATTTTATAGCAAGCTGCCAAGATAAAATTGAAGAGTAAATAACTAATAATAGCTATGGCATTTAAGTGATTGATATACAATATATTGTGACCTATTAACTAATTATAGTGATTGTGCATGTTCAAGCTATTTTTAAGTAAAGTAAGGTTAATTGGACAGCTTGAGGAAAGTCAAATATTTAGGTATTAAGGAATCAAAAATCTGATGTTTTCTGCTGAGAGAATTGTTGATTGTTGTTTATTTACTTCTTTAGTTAAAAAGTCTTATTCAATGAAACTCTTCAAAAGTATTTTAACATATCTAGTTGGCTTTCTCCTTGCTTCATCTGCAGTTAATGCTCAACACCACGGTCACAATCATGGGAGCAAAAAGGATTCGGTAAAAAAATCATCGAACGAATACATGAACCAATCAACGCTTGATGAATTGGTTCAACGCTTCGAAGCACCCGAGCGGGATGCGTATCAACAACCCGAAAAGGTGTTGAGTTTCTTAGGCAATTTGAAGAATAAAAGAATTATCGACATAGGTGCAGGCTCGGGCTATTTCTCCATAAAGCTTGCTAAAGCAGGGGCTTCTGTTATTGCTGCAGATGTTAGTGATGAATTTCAGGAATATTTGAAACGTAAAATCGAAAAGGAGAAAATCGAAAATATAGAACTTCGGAAAATCCCTTACGATGATCCTGCTCTGTCAAATCAGGAAGTGGACATTGCCTTCATTGTAAATACCTATCATCATATTGAGAATCGTGTCGAGTATTTCAAGAAAGTTAAGTCTGGAATTAAAAGCGAAGGAGAATTAGTGATTATCGATTTCTTCAAAACAGAAATTCACGTTGGTCCACCGGTTGAACATAAAATTTCTATCGACCAAGTGATTGCAGAATTAAAAGCTGCGGGATTTAGGGATTTTTCGGTTAATGTAAGCTTGCTTGAATTTCAATATATCATTCAAGCTAAATGATTCCAAATGCTAGAAAATCAACTCATTACTACTTCTTCCTAGCCACACTCAAGCCATCTCTTACTGGCAGCAATACGACTTCAACTCTTGGGTCTTTTGCTAAAAAATCGTTGTAGGCTATTAACGCAATCGTATCAAGGTCATTTGTTTTTGGTGTTTCCAAGACTTTAGCACTCCAAAGTACATTGTCCGAAATAATCAAGCCGCCGGGTCGCACTCTGTCAACCAAAGCTTTGTAATAATTAATGTAGTTATGCTTATCGGCATCTATGAAAACGAGGTCAATTTCACCTTCAATCTTAGGCAATATGTCAATTGCATTACCTGTGTGAATTTTTATTCTGGATGATTCTCCTGCTTCATCGAAATAGCGGTTGAGTAGCGGAAGCCTTTCATCATTATTATCAATGGTATGCAAGATGCCATTTGGTTGAAGTCCTTCCGCTAAGCAAAGTGCCGAATAACCAGTATAAGTCCCAACTTCAACAATAAGCTTTGGTTGTAATATTTTACTAAACATGCTCAATATCCTTCCCTGCAAATGCCCTGATAACATTCTCGGCTGCATCACTTTAAGATGAGTTTCGCGATTGAGTTTTTGCAAAATTTCAGGCTCTTTGGCACTGTGTTCTTCTGCATATTTTAATAACTCTTCATCAATAAATTCCATAACCGTAAATTAACTATTCTTTGTAAAACCCTTTTGATATTTGCCCCTTTTGAGCAGGAATCTAAAATGCGAAATGGCCGTTTTGAGCAACTTCATTTTTGATTTCCCTTGTCTTCTTTCTGAATAAACTCGAGTAGGGACTTCTTTAATCTTCGCACTCAATAAGTGACTTTTATATAGCAATTCGACCTGACAAATAAAGCCTTTAGATTCAATCATTGGAGAATAAGCTTCATCAATCTTCTTTAATAAATCAAAACTCCAAAGCCTGTAAAAAGAAGTCAATGTTAGGTATGGCATTTCTAGGATTTTTCGACTCAATTTATTCGCAATGCTGCTTAATAGCATTCTCCATGCAGAGGTTTTACTAAATCCATCTTTTTCTAAATACACAGATGCCAGCACCAAATCATGGGTTTTGATCCATTTCAGCATACTAGGCAATGAGTTTAAATCAGCGGTATTGTCACCTTCTATGGTTAAAATATAATCTCCCGATTGTCCATGTTGCAAAATATACTTGAAACCAGCTTCAAAGGCTTTTCCAGGTCCTTGATTCTGTTCAAAACGAATAATATTTCCTTTGTCTCCCGCACCTTTTTCTGCTATTTCAAATGTCTTATCGCAAGAACCATCATCTACAATCAATATCCTGAACTCTCCGAATTCCTCCAGCTTTTGGAAGGTTAACTTTAGGAAATCTTCTACTCCATCAGCTTCATTATAGAGAGGAACAAGCAGCCAAATCATATTCCTTGAATCCATCGGTAAGTTAGCAGAAGTCCATCATCTAGCTTGGTTTCTGCTTTCCAACCTAGCAGTTGTTCGGCTTTTTGAGATGAGCCCACTCTTCTTTTAACTTCTTCGTAATCACCAAATTCACTGTAAGGAATAAATGTTGGCTTGAATTCGTCATCTCCATTTACCAGTTTATGGATTTTCTTCGCCAAGTGTATTACGCTTATTTCTTCCTCTACAGGAGAAGAAAAATTCCATATTTGATTATCGTTTTCGACATGATTAAGCAAGAGAAGTACTCCTTTAATTAGGTCATCTATGAAAATGTAGGTTCTAGTTTGTTTGCCGTCTCCATGTATTTCCATGGCGTTTTTCTTGAGGGCTTTCTCGAAAAACACTTGCTGCGGACCGCTTCTCCATCCTGAATTCATGCCAGGTCCATAGCACCCAAAAAATCTCATGATTTGAAATCGAAGTCCTTTAGCACGGCCTGCAGCAGCTAATTTCATTTCTGTAATAAGTTTACTGCCGGCGTAAGTCCACCTTTTATTTAAACTTGAACCTAGTACGCAATCACTTTCTTCGGTAAATGGAATTGTTGGATTTTTACCGTAAACATCGCTGGTTGAGGCAAAAAGAATAAAGCTTTTCTTCTCAATAGCAAAGTCGATAACAGCTTCTCCAATTCTTAAATTATTCTGTAGTGTTTCATATCCGGAACTATACCGGGGTATTTTTTCAGAGGCTAGATGAATGATTACATCTACGGGTGCAAGAATCAAGTTTTTAATATTTGCTGCATCTGCTTCAATAAAATTAAACCCTTTTTGACCAGAGAAAGAATTCATCTTCTTAGCACTTCCGTAACTGAGGTTATCAATTCCAGTAACTCGATATCCTAACGATAGCAAAGTCATAGTTAGATGAGATCCAATAAAGCCTGCGCAGCCAGTAATTACTACATGTTCCTTCATGACACTTCGGGTTTTTGCGGATGAAAATAACTGTATACCTTTTGGGCTCGATGCTCACCAATTGAATCGATTAGCTCTTTCAGTTCTAACTTGCTGATTTTGGCAACTGAACGAAAGTCAGAAAGTAACTTCTCTGCTGTTCCTTTTCCAATTCCTTCAATAGCGCTTAATTCGGTTTGAAGTGTTCCTTTATCTCTTCTGCTTCTATGATGCGTTATCCCGAAGCGATGCGCTTCATTTCTTAAGTGCTGGATAAGTTTTAGTGACTCACTTTTCTTGTCAATATAAAGAGGGTAGGGGTCGCCCGGAAAATAAATCTCTTCTAATCGTTTAGCAATTCCTATGATGGTAATTTTACCTCTTAGCCCAAGTATATCTAAAGCTGAAACAGATGCACTTAGCTGACCTTTTCCTCCATCAATAATTATTAGTTGAGGCAGTGGTTCATCTTCATTAAGTAAGCGCGAATACCTTCTTTGAAGCACTTCTTCCATCGTTGCAAAATCGTTTGCACCTTCTACCGTTTTTACATTGTAATGCCTGTAATCTTTCTTGCTCGGACGGGCATCTTTAAAACAAACCATTGCTGAAACAGGATAAGTTCCCTGTAAATTAGAATTATCAAAACACTCTATATGCTTCGGTAATTCAGGCATGCGTAAGTCCTTCTTTAATTGCTCAAGAATGCGTTTGGTATGCCTTTCGGGATCTACAAGCTCAATTTGCTTATTCTTCTCCCTCATATAATTACTTACGTTTCTTTCACTTAGCTCAAGTAATTTTTTCTTATCACCACGTTGTGGGATGTGAACATAAATAGAATCATCCTCGAAATCAGGAAGAATTGGAACAAGAATCTCCTTGGCATTGCTTTCGAACCTTAAACGCATTTCAGCAATGCCAATAGATAAGAGCTCCTCGGGCGTTTCTTCCAACCTTTTCTTAAGCTCTATAGTATGCCCTTGAACAATGCTTCCATCAAGAACTCGGAGGTAATTTACAAAGGCCATTTTTTCATCGCAATGAATTGAGAAAACATCTACGTTGCTGATGGATGGATTTACAATGGTTGATTTGCTCTTGAATTTCTCTAACAATTCTAAGCGCTCCTTCAATTCTTGAGCTTGCTCAAAACGATATTCTGCAGCATGCTGCATCATCCTGTCCCTTACTATCTTTATAAGTTCAGAGATGTTACCTTTTATTATTTGCCTAATATCTTCGATGGTGGCATTGTAATCTTCCTCACTCTGGTATGCTACACAAGGTGCCAAGCAATTTTTTATATGATATTCAAGGCATACTTTAAACTTCCCAGCCTCAATAGCTTTCGGCTCTAAGGCAAGATTGCAATTGCGTCTAGGGTAAAGTGTTTTGACGAAATCGAGAAGAGTTCGCATCACCTTCACCGAAGGGTAAGGGCCAAAATATTCTGACCCATCTTTAATCATTCTTCTTGTCGGAAAAACCCTAGGGAATCTTTCGTTTTTGATGCAAATCCAAGGGAAACTCTTATCATCCTTTAGAGCAACATTATATCTCGGTTGGTATTTTTTAATGAGATTATTCTCTAGCAACAAGGCATCCAGTTCTGTTTCAACCACGATTGTGCGGATGTCAACAATTTTCGATACCAAAACCCTTGTTTTACCGCTATCGTAATGCTCCTTGCTAAAATAGGAACCCACTCTTTTTTTGAGGCTTTTTGCTTTGCCAACATACAGAATTAAGCCTTCCTGATTATAAAACTGATATACACCAGGTTTATCAGGTAAGGTTTTTAAAATGGTCTGGACATGAGGACTTGCGTTCATTTCAGGAACAAAGATAATCTGCTCGTAATTAAATGAGCAATCTGAATAGTTTTGAATAAAGCAATAAAAGCTACCTTATCTTCTTCTTTTGCCTTGGGCTTTTGAATTTCGGTCACTTCGAAATCTATCCCGCCCCGAATTCTGACTTCTTCCATTAAGAGGCTCATCCTGAACAAGGCTGAAATCTAATTGTTTCTTAACAAGATCGGCACGTTTAACCTGAACAACAACATCGTCACCAAGGCGATATCTCTTCTTATTTTGCTTACCAATGATTGAGAAACTTTCCTCATCAAAAAAGTAATAGTCGTCTTCGATATCACGCAATCTGATTAATCCTTCGCACTTGTTTTCAACAAGTTCAACAAAGATTCCCCATTCAGTTACTCCAGAAATAACACCTTTAAAAGACTCTCCTATTCGGTCTTTCAGGAATTCTACTTGTTTATATTTCACAGAGGATCTTTCTGCTTCTGCAGCTTTTTTCTCCTGTTCGGAGGAATGCTTGCATCGCAACTCCAATTCAGCTTCTTTATCCCAGGTCTTGCCATTCATATAAGCATCTAAAAGCCTATGAACCATTACATCTGGATACCTTCTAATAGGAGAGGTGAAGTGAGTATAATACTTGAAGCCTAAGCCATAATGGCCGATGTTTTTTGTTGTGTAGATTGCTTTTGCCATTGTTCTTATGGCAAGCGTTTCAATCAGATTTGACTCTCCTTTCCCTTTTACCTCCTTCATTAGCTCATTCATATTGGAAGAAATTTCATTTTCCTTCCCATAGTTGAACTTATAACCGAACTGAGAAACAAAACGAGAGAATTCCATTAGTTTTTCAGGATCTGGTCTATCATGAACTCTATAAACAAACGGGTACTTGTAATCGTGCTTATTTGCTTGGTTTTTATCCTTGCCTTTCGTTGCTATAAATTCAGCTACGCTGCGATTGGCGAGCAACATGAAATCCTCAATCAACATATTGGCTTCCTTTTGCTCTTTAAAATAAACACCAAGAGGTTTTCCGTCTTTATCAAGATTGAACTTAACTTCAACTTTATCAAATGCAATAGACCCTTTTTTGAATCTCTGTTCTCTCAGAATCGAAGCTAATCGGTTAAGTGTAAGAACTTCGTCTTTCAATTCTCCTTCGCACGTTTCTATTATTTTCTGAGCATCTTCATAAGCAAAGCGCTTAATAGATCTTATAATCGTTCTTCCGAACCACTTATCCAGAACATTGGCCTCATCATCAATTTCAAAAACAGCAGAATACGTCAACTTATCTTCATCAGGCCTGAGCGAGCAAACACCATTTGAAAGATGTTCAGGAAGCATTGGCACAACTCTATCCACTAAATAAACTGAAGTCGCTCTGTTATAAGCTTCTTCTTCTAGTATAGAACCTGGTTTCACATAATAAGATACATCAGCAATATGAACACCTATTTCCCAATTGCCATTATCAAGTTTCCTTATCGAAAGGGCATCATCAAAATCTTTAGCATCAGCTGGATCTATTGTAAAAGTTGTAATTCCTCTAAAATCTCTTCTGTTTTTAATTTCTGAAGCTGGAATATCCATTGGAATTTTTTCAGCATCTCTTTCAACCTCCTCAGGGAATTCATAGGGTAATCCATAATCTAGCATGATAGCATGCATCTCCACATTATTATCACCAGGCTTGCCTAGAACTTTAACAACCTCGCCAAAAGGGTTCTTTGCTTGGTCAGGCCAATCAAGCATCCTAACCAGCACTTTCTCATTGTTTTTGGCTCCCTTTAAATCTCCGAGAGGAACAAAAATATCAATAGGCATCTTATTACTGTCAGGAACCACAAATGCAAATTTGGCACTCATTTGAACGATGCCTACAAACTCGGTTTTAGAACGTTCAAGGATTTCAACAACTTCGCCTTCAGGCTTTTTCCCTTTTCGCCTCGCGAAAAGGTGAACCCTCACCTTATCTCCATTTAATGCATTTAATTTATAAGCTTCCCTGATATATATATCTTCAGTAGAATCGATGCTTTTAACATAACCGGCACCTGAATTTGTTAAGTCCATAATACCGTCAATGAAGCTGCTACCCATACTGGTAAATCTGAACTTTCCTGGTTCTGGCTCAGAAAGTTGCAGGCTGTTTACAAGCGCATCAAGTATTTCCATAACCCTAACTCTTTGCTCAGGGTCGTTTAGGTATAATCCTGAGCAAACCTCTTTGTAAGTATGGGCTCTTCCAGGTTCAGCCTTAAAGTAGTTAAGCACATCCTCAAGTAGAAGCTTGGCAAGTGCTTTATCGTTTTTATTCTTGTTTTTCTTTGATTTCATGTTTTACTAAAATAGCTATCGCTTGCGAACATGTTGGCTTAAGACCAAAAAGATGTACACGGGTTTCTCACAAAAGCGAAAGGTGAATGAACGCAGAATGACAGTCCTAAATGAAAGGACTTACGTTCTTTTGAGAATACAAAGTTAGTTAAAACGTGATTCTTTGAACTACTTACTTCATTTTTGGTGGTCCGGTGATAGCCATTTCAGGACCACCAAGCAAAATGTAAAAACCAATATTGACACCTACAATGGCATTTCTAGTACCTTTTCTAAGGATAAGATCAAAATTCTCTTTTTCAATACCCTGAAGAGAGTAGTTGATATTTAGCGTTGCATTCATATGAAATTTTGGTGAAAATCTAGCAAGAATGCCCAATCCTAAATGAGCTGAAACATCCATTGATTGAAATGCATTCATTGAATTTAATTCAGGCGAAACTTCTACTAAATTCATCAAAGAATCTGCAAAAAGTACCTTCGAACGTGCCGACTGCAGAAATCCAAATTGAGGACCAGCGGTTAATAGAAAGGATGAATTAGCTATATCTAGCCTCCCGTTGTAGCGATAAAGCACAGGTATTTGAAGGTATTCTGTTTTTGTGTAATATTTTGCTGAAGGAAGTCTAAGAAACTCTTCAGAAGTAATATAATTTTGACCTTGTTGTGAAACAAAAGCTCCCACTCTGATTCCGTGTCTTGCATGAAAGCCATAGCCCATTTGAACTCCATATGAAATATTGTAAGTCCCCTGAAAATCTAATGAACCGCCTTGATCATTGTCAGTCTTATTCAACAACCAAGTATTTTGGAGTTGAAATGAAGGCCCAAATTCAAAGCCTTTTTGGGACTTTAACAATGGAGAGGCTCCCAGAAATAGTATGCAAATGATTAGTTTAGATGCTCGCATGGAGATGATAAGTATGAATGAAAGTGCAAAGTTAAAGGAATTCCTTTTGCGGAAATTCAACTTTCGATACCTAATATTAGTTAAACATATCTAAAGCCGAAATCTTAAAATTATTAATGAGTAAATTTTCAACCTTAAAACGAAAGGAATATCTTGAATATGCAAGCCAAGGAGTGCATGATTTAGTGATAATTGGAGGTGGAATTACTGGTGCAGGAATCGCCTTAGATGCTGCCTCACGCGGACTCAAAGTTGTGTTGGTTGAAA
>JBBEBC010000123.1:12803-16909 GCA_040882555.1 Bacteroidia bacterium | reverse complement strand
ATGCAGAATATGATGCTGCCAAAGAAGCCCAAGGCTTACTTGAATTGAAAATCAATAAAATGGAAAATATCCTAGCTAATGCTCGAGTAATTGATGAGTCGAAGCTGGATAATTCTAAAGTTCTAATCTTATCTAAAGTGAAGATTAAGAACTTGGCTAACAATGCTACAATGACTTATACATTAGTTGCAGAGAACGAAGCCGATTTAAAATCGGGTAAGATTTCAGTAAGCTCTCCTGTAGCAAAAGCTTTACTTGGTAAAAAAGTTGGTGAAGTAGTAGAAGCTACAGTTCCTAATGGCCAAGTAAAACTTGAAGTTATTGAGATTAGTAGGTAAGTATGGCTTCTATTTTTAGCAAAATCATAAAAGGGGAAATACCTTCTTATAAAATTCTAGAGGATGAGAATTTTTACGCATTTTTGGATGTTTTTCCCTTGGTTGAAGGGCATACTCTTGTGGTTCCAAAAATTGAGGTAGACAATATCTTTGATTTAGATGCAGATACTTATGCTCAGCTATTCAAATTTGCAAAGCAGGTTGAATCTAAGCTAAGGAAGTCTATCCCCTGCAAACGAATTGGCATTGCAGTAATCGGCTTAGAAGTTCCGCACGCACACATTCACTTAGTACCACTTAATCATGTGGATGACATTAACTTTTCAAGAACTAAAATGAAACCAAGTAAAGAAGAGCTTGAAGCTATTCAGAAAAGAATTCTTTCTTAAGGCTTTAACCGCTCTGGATTATTCAAAGCGAAAGCTGCCCAACTTCCTGACTTCTTCGTTTTAACAGGCATACTTTCAGTTGTCTTTTGAAAATAATGGCAAAGTGCCGCAGCGAGTCCGTCTGACGCATCTAGCTCTTTTGGAAGTTGATCTGGGGAGATTTTCAGTATTCTTTGAATCATTTCTGAAACCTGTTCTTTGGAAGCAGCACCTTTTCCCGTAATACTCTGTTTTATTGTTCTGGGAGAATATTCAAAAACAGGTAGATTTTTATTCAGCGCTGCCACCATAGCAACTCCTTGAGCTCTTCCAAGTTTAAGCATACTTTGAACATTCTTACCAAAAAAAGGAGCTTCAGCGGCGACTTCGTCTGGATGGAATTCATCGATTAATGCTGTAATGCAATCGAAAATCATCTTCAGCTTCATGCCATGATTATCAACCTTATTCATGCTCAGAACACCAAGCTTCAGAAGACTAATTTGCTTCCCACGAATGTGGATAAGTCCGTAACCCATTATGTTTGTTCCCGGATCAATACCAAGAATAACTTTATCATTTTGCATGAGCAGGCAAAGTTACAAAGTAAATCGCCTTAAATTAGTAGACGATGGCAGCCTTTATCTTTATAATCTGTTTCATGGTTCCTTTTTATCTAATGCTTTGGATTTCTGCCAATGCCAAAGAAGAAGAACTGCCCGGAAATGTAATAATACCACCTGTGTCTTTAATCATTCCATTCAGAAATGAAGAGAAATATCTACCCGGCTTAGTCGAGTGTCTTCGAAATCTGATTCTTGAAGTTGGAGATGAAGTCATCTTGGTAAATGATCAATCGGAGTATTTAGAATTAAAGCACTTTGAAAATTTACCTCATTCGGTTAGGTTAATTCACATAAAAAAAGGAATCATAAGTTCGAAAAAACATGCATTAACATTGGCAATTAGAGATGCCGCAAACGATTGGATCTTAACAACGGATGCCGATTGTATTTATTCAAAAAACTGGCTAAAGTCAAAAAAAAAGGGAATTCGAAGTCACAATTGCGACATGATTGTCTCTCCCTTGTCAAGCATCCCTCTTGAAAACGGGTTCTTTTCATTAGTGTCGAATGTTGAATTATTGGTTCTTCAGACCATCACGCGAGCCGCGGTTATAAATAAATCTGGCTTCTTGGCTAATGGAGCTAATCTTATGTTCAGAAAATCAGTTTGGGAAAAAGTGGGCGCCTATACATCCCATGAACATCTCGCCTCAGGTGATGATGTGTTGCTGCTTAGCTCCTTCAAATCTCACGGCTACTCAGTTGTATACGACCATGGCGCTGAAAATACTGTATTGACTTACCTCAATAATGATATGCAGGATTGGTTCAACCAGAGAATTCGTTGGATTTCAAAACGTCAAAATATCCATAGCTGGAAAGAAATCTTAATCTCCAGTCTGTTCTTGATTTGGATGTTTAATTTTATTCCCGGATTGCTTCAATTCGGACTATTATACACGTTAGTTATTATTCCTGAACTCCTCTTATTGAAGCTTTATAGCCCGATTCATGTCAATTTTAAATCAGCTGCTTTTTGGCCTATTTTCAGATTGGTTTACCCATTCCTGGTGATTGTCATAGTTATTTTGTCCATCACCAAGAAAAATCCAACTTGGAAAGGCCGACCACTAAGAACTTCCCACTAAAATTTGGCTTTATTACTTTTACTCGTCCTAAAAAAACATGCAAAAACTAAATAACTATATAAACGGCCAACTAAGTCATCCCATAAATGATGCATGGTTAGAAAATATCAATCCTGCAACTGGGCAAATAGTCAATCTTATTCCCGACAGCGATGCAAGTGATGTAAACCTAGCAATGGAATCGGCTCGGAAAGCCTTCCCCGACTGGTCGGCAACACCCGCTGCAGAAAGGAGCAGAATCATGCTTCGACTAGCTGAGTTGATGGAAAATAACTTAGATAAGCTCGCTAAGGAAGAAAGTATCGACTCTGGAAAGCCTTTCCTAGTATCTAAAACAATTGATATTCCTAGAGCTATATCAAACATTAGATTTTTTGCGACAGCTATTTTACACATTCAGTCTGAGTCGCATGCTACAGATCAACTGGCTATCAACTTCACTTTGCGCCAAGCGGTTGGAGTTGCAGTTTGCATTTCACCATGGAACTTACCGCTTTATCTCTTTACTTGGAAAATAGCTCCTGCTCTCGCTTCGGGAAACACGGTGGTAGCAAAGCCTTCAGAGCTCACTCCAATGACAGCTTCCAGTTTTTCTGCTTTATGTATTGAAGCCGGTTTACCAGCAGGAGTGCTAAATATAGTGCAGGGACTAGGTCATAAAGCTGGAGCAGCCATGGTTGCGCATGAAGAAGTTGACCTAATTTCATTCACCGGAGGTACGAAAACCGGAGCGACCATTGCATCAGTTGCAGCCCCAAAATTTAAAAAATTATCATTGGAATTGGGAGGGAAGAACGCCAGTATTGTTTTTGCAGATTGCGAATTCGAGAATACTGTCAAGGAAACAGTAAGGGCAGCCTTCTCAAATCAGGGACAAATTTGTCTTTGTGGCTCACGATTGCTTATTGAACGAAGCATTTATGATAGGTTCAAAACAGCGTTTATCGAGGAAGTGAAAACGATTCAGGTTGGAAATCCTTTCGATGAATCATCAAGAATGGGCTCAGTAATTTCTGAAGCTCATATGGATAAAATTATCTCATATATTGATCTTGCCAAGCAAGAGGGAGGTCAGATTATAAGTGGTGGAAATAGGATTTATCCTCCTGGTAATGAAGGTGGATTTTTTCTGGAACCAACTGTCATTGAAGGTTTAGGTTCTCAATGCAGAGTTAATCAGGAAGAGATTTTTGGTCCCGTTGTTAGCCTAATTCCTTTTGATGCTGATAATGAAGCAATTGCTATTGCAAATGGAACCGAGTATGGTTTAGCTTTTTCTGTTTGGACAAGTAATTTAACAAGGGCTCATCGCCTATCGGCGGATTTGAAAACTGGCATTGTATGGGTGAATTGTTGGATGTTGAGAGATTTAAGAACACCTTTCGGTGGAGTTAAAAACTCGGGTGTAGGTCGAGAAGGTGGCTGGGAAGCGTTGAGGTTTTTTACTGAAGCTAAGAATGTTTGTATCAAACTCTGATCAAGAAATTCTTCCCCAATTCATTTGTCGTTCTTTAATTATATCTAGTTTTTCTTTTAAACTAGCGTGTTCTTGAAGAGCTAATTCAGGGTCGCTATCAAGGACTTGACCTGCTAATTCCCTGCAATAACTTAACAGTTTATTGTCTTTGCTTATATCGGCAATTTTTAAATCGAGATTTCCACTTTGTTGAGTTCCTTGAAGGTCTC
>JBBEBC010000123.1:0-12703 GCA_040882555.1 Bacteroidia bacterium | reverse complement strand
ATATCGGCAATTTTTAAATCGAGATTTCCACTTTGTTGAGTTCCTTGAAGGTCTCCGGGGCCTCGAAGTCGCAAATCAACTTCGGCAATCTTAAAGCCATCGTTGGTTTCAACCATGGTTTGAAGCCGTGTTTTAGCATCGCTGCTCAGTTTAAAGCCCGTCATCAAAATACAATATGATTGGTCTCCGCCTCTTCCCACACGACCTCTAAGTTGATGCAATTGAGATAATCCAAAGCGCTCGGCACTTTCAATCACCATAACAGAAGCATTCGGCACATTTACTCCAACTTCTATCACAGTAGTTGCAACCATTATCTGAGTTTCTTTTTTGATGAAACGTTGCATTTCATATTCTTTATCTTCCGCCGAAAGGCGCCCATGAACAATACTTAAATGATATTTCGGAGGTGGAAAAACTGCTGTTAGGTGATCAAATCCGTCTACGAGGTTTTTATAATCCAGCACTTCACTTTCTTCAATGAGCGGATACACTATATAAATCTGCCTTCCTAATTCAATCTGCTGTTCAATGAATTTGAACATTGCAATTCTGTCTCTGTCGTAAAGATGCTTTGTCTGAATTGGCTTTCGGCCGGGAGGCAATTCATCAATCACAGAAATGTCTAAATCGCCATAAAGTGTCATTGCCAATGTTCTGGGGATAGGTGTTGCACTCATGATTAGTACATGTGGTGGAAGTGAGTTTTTGGCCCACATTCGAGCACGTTGAGCTACTCCAAAACGGTGCTGTTCATCAATAACTACCAAACCCAAATTATGGAAAGCAACAATATCTTCAAGCAGAGCATGCGTTCCAACCAGAATATGAAGTTCTCCAGATAATAACTGCTCGTGAATTGGCTTGCGGGCCTTTTTCTTGACCGAGCCTGTGAGAATAGAAATGTTCAAACCAATGGCTTCGGCATGCTGCTTAAGTCCTTGAAAATGCTGCTGCGCTAGTATTTCTGTTGGAGCCATCAAACACGCTTGGAATCCATTGTCTATCGCCATGAGCATGCTCATGAAAGCAACAATGGTTTTCCCACTCCCTACATCACCCTGCAAAAGCCTGTTCATCTGAATTGGCTTAGCTACATCAATCCGTATTTCTCTGATAACTCTTTTTTGAGCTCCAGTTAATTCAAACGGAAGTTCGGTTTTGTAAAAGTTGTTAAACGCGTCACCAATTTTATCAAAAGCAAAACCTTTGATTGCCAATTTATTAATGCGATTTATTTGGATAAGCCTAAGCTGGAGAAAAAATAATTCTTCAAATTTTAATCTTATTTCAGCTTTTTGAAGTTCATCTGCAGTTTTAGGAGCGTGGATTTGAAGGAATGCTTGTTCTAATGGAATTAGCTGAAGCATTGATTTAATGCTTTCGGGTAATGATTCATTTATTTTACCTGAACACCATCTGAGCACTTGTTGGATTAAGAGCGAAATAGCACGACTGTCGAATCTTGCTCTTTTCATAGCCTCCGTACCTGAGTAAACAGGCTGAAGTTTAGATGCTAATGCAGCTTTTTCGGCTGAATAAACCTCCAATTCTGGATGCGCCATGTTCCAGCTGCCATTAAATAAAGTTGGCTTCCCAAAAACAATAAAATCTACTCCAGGCTTAATCCTATCCTGTATGTATTTAATACCCTGAAACCAAACAAGTTCTATTGTTCCAGTTGCATCCTTAAATTGGACTGAGAGCCTTTGTTTGTTGCTTTGACCTAATAATCGGACTTCTTGAATTTTGCCAACCAGCTGAATATAAGGCAACTCCTCACTAATTTCTTTGATGGTGTAAAAGCGAGTCCGGTCCACATACCTAAAAGGGTAATATTGAAGCAAGTCAGAAACTGTAGAAATGCCACATTCTTTTTTGAGCAAAGCAACTCTCTTGGGCAATATTCCCGGAACCGATAATAAAGGAGTGTTTAAGCTCTGCACGCTGTAAATATAGGGTAGAGAGGAATAAGGCTGAAATTAAATAAAGAAGGGGAAATGATAACAGGTTAATAGGATATTTTGATGATTTAATCCTCTAATATACTGCTAGGTTAATATGTTAAAGTGTATACTGATTTCAGCAAGTTGCTTTATCAAAACATTTCTTCTTCAACCGGACAACTTAAGCAGCTCAAGCCTTCTTTACCCATAATCCAAGTATGACCAATCATTTCATCATCGTCCATATTTTGGGTGTTGGGCACATCGTTTAGCACTTTTTCAAGTCCTTGATCCAATTGAATAAAACTTCCTTCAGGCAGCTCCAAGGTAAACTCAAGTCGTTGACGTCTCCATTTTCCATCGCCCGGTAGGGTAAAATAAGGATTTAGAAAAAGGGTATTATTATCTTGTTTAAGGAAGTACTTAATTGAGTTTGCAGTTTCAATGGCTTCTTTTTTATCAGACCCTCTAGCAAAGCGGCTCACGATTAAGGAAATTTCGTTTGTAGTTGATTTACTTATATTTAAGCGTACCCTACCTGTTACATAATGCTCCTCATCATCAAGATAAAACCTCCAATTATCGATGGAAGCAAACTGCTTAATATTTAAATCACTATCAGGCTGGAAGGCAATTCTCAAGGTGTCTGTGTTAGGTAGGTTTACTTCAACAGGATCTATTCTTCTGCCTTTAGCACTAAAATCTGAAAGTAGCATTGCACTGGTAACGATGCATAAAACTAGACCAGCTATGAATAGCATACCATTCACAGATGCTGGCCAACTCATGCTTATTCTTGGGTAGATAAGTAGCTTTAATCCTATAATAATCATCCCAATAACCGGCGTAACGGCAAGGAGAATTAATCCAAGAATAAACAAGTCCTGCTGTAGGCCAGAATTGAAGAAGACGCCAAGAAAGTCACCTAGTTTGAAAACACTCATTCCTTCGACATCGCCACCAACAAAGAATGTCCCTGAAGTAACAAGCGAAGCGAGGAGCAATAAAAGGGCACTACCTCCTATAAAGAGAAAGATTAGTCCCAATGTTTTACCCATCACCTTGGTAACACCTTTGAGGAAATTGAAGATGGCATGCAGGAATTCATTAACAAAGCCACCTAATCGCGCTCCAACATTTGCATTATTGAGCTCATTTCGGGTGCGATCACCAAATTCTCCAGCCTTGTTTTTCAGTCTTTCTGCTTCCTCGCGAATCCTCCTTTCAATGTTTTCGATGTTCACTCGTTCGCCACGCATTTGCAATTTTTCGGCGGTAGTATGGGCTTTTGGAAGTATAATCCAAAGAATTATATAAAGCAAAGGACCAGTACCTGCAAAGAAAAGAGCTATAACGAAAGCCAAGCGAAGCCAAACAGCATCAATGCCGAAGTAATGCCCAATACCTGAACAAACACCCCCAAAGACTGAGTTTTCAGGGTCTCTATAAAGGCGGCGGGTATCAGAACTTTCATAGCCAGAATAGGCTCTTGAGCTAGGTTGAGGTTCATTATCTTCGGTTTCATACTGCTCTGGAGCACCAAGTATTTCAATAACTTCATCAACCTCTTTTTCAACTATAACTTGCTTGTCTTTTAGTTTTTCAGTAAAAAGTTCTGCTATGCGACTCTCTATATCGGCTAGAATTTCTTCTTTGCCTTGGGTAGCTTCGAAAGATCTCCTTATCTGAGATAAATATTTTAATAGCTTTTCGTAGGCCACTTCCTCCAAATTGAAAAGGAGTCCGCTTAAATTGATGCTTATGGTTTTATTCATGATTTTAGATTCCAGAAGGTTTTTGTTGAGTAATAGCTACAGATTCTACCAGTTCATCCCAGGTAGTCTTTAATTCGGCAAGAACCCGTGTGCCGAGTTCTGTGAGTCCATAATACTTACGAGGCGGTCCGGAATTACTTTCTTCCCATCGGTAAGATAAAAGTCCGGCATTTTTTAAGCGTGTAAGGAGAGGGTAGAGGGTACCTTCCACAACGATGAGTTTTGCTTCTTTGAGTTTACCAATGATATCGCTCGTGTAAGCATCGCCATTGGAAAGGATAGAGAGTATGCAAAACTCTAACACCCCTTTTCTCATCTGCGCTTTTGTATTCTCTATGTTCATATGACAAACATAGAACTTAATTTAACACAGTACTATGTAATGCACGGTACTAATTTTTAGATTGTTTTTAACTGCCTGATTATTAGGTGGAAATATTTTCGAGAGCTTGTTTTTTCAAGTTGCCGATTAGATAACTATTATCAATAAAGAGCTAAGTTATCATGCTTTTAACAATCAGGTTAATAACTAATGTCCTAATTTTGAATTGTTGGCTTGACAAGAAGTTTTCAAATGCTTAGGGAATAGCCCAAAATCCCCTGCCCGGGAACAATTTCGGACTTAGGCTTTGAGTAAGCAAATCCTATACGTGTATAAACGTTTAAAAACGGATAAGTCTAGGTAAACCGCTGACTTATAATTTTATGTGATAATTGTATGAAAATCTTATTTTCTTTCAGCTTGCATCAAAAGAGAAAATCAAAATCTTACGACTCAGAACGAGTTCACCTTTACCCTAAATCATTCTTTTATCAAACCTTTAAGTTTCTTGTTAAAACCTTTTAATCATTTTAAACTCATCTCACTCTACTTTGTTAACTTAACCTATGGACGAAGTTTCAAGAAACAATTTCAATGTTCGGGTTTACGGACTTATCATAAACGACCAAGATGAATTATTGGTGACTGATGAATATTGCCAAAACCAATACATGACAAAGTTCCCGGGAGGAGGACTCGAGTTTGGAGAAGGCATGATTGACGGCCTCAAGCGAGAGTTTGTTGAAGAGTGTGGTCAGGAAGTGGAGGTGATTCAGCATTTTTATACGACCGACTTTTTCGTGAAATCCATTTTCAGGGGAGGCGGTCAACTTATCTCTGTGTATTACTTATGCCGCTTTAAGGAAGAAATAAAGTTTGAGACGATAAGTTCAAAATATCAAGGAATACCTGCAGAGAACGATTCAATCGGTTTCCGATGGATTCCATTGGAATCTCTTTCGCAAGATGATCTCACCTGGCCGGTGGATAAACTTGTAATAGGAATGCTTAAATCTAGAATCAGGACTAAATCACGCGTTTAATCTTCTTGTTATGAACTGATTAATCAGTTCGAAAAGATCAACAGGTTGAAATTTTCTCCAGTTTATTTCATCGAATCGGCCTCCGAAAATGATGTATTGATCAACACCAACAGCATTGAATTCGGCGACTACGTGATCTCTGAAGTTTAGGCCAACAATCCAGCCATCTTCAATATCATCGAACCACTCCTCATAATAATCCTCTTCAGAAGTATGCATGTTCAAGACATTTTCTCCAATGAGGATGTAATTTTTAATTCCGCATAGCACCATTTCGTCGATGATGTCGCGCTTCAAAAACATGATATCATTGCCAATGGCATCATTCCATTCGCCAATTAGTTCAATAACTGCAAATTCCCTATCGTAATCTGCATAAAGTACCTTCAGATATAAGGTTTCTGAGCCAAATTCATCCCATTGCGGATGGATATAGTGATTGTAAATTGTAGTACTGTATTGGAATTCACTGTACTCCCTGCCATAAAAAGGGGAGGAGGGATCCTCAGCCGAATCATATAAGCCTCTCCAGTTGTAAAATGGTTCTAAATCCTGCATATTTTACTTCTTCGAATACGCTTCAATTCCTTTTCTCACACTGCCAGTAGATTTTAGTAACTGCTCAGCTTGTTCTCTTTCAATTTCTAAAGCTTTCATTAGCATTCGAGTGCCTCTTTCAACGAGTTTATTATTGGTTAATTGCATGTCAACCATCTGATTTCCTTTCACTCTTCCCAGCTTAATCATTACTGAAGTGCTGATCATATTTAACACAAGCTTTTGAGCAGTTCCTGCTTTCATTCGTGTACTTCCGGTAACGAATTCGGGACCAGTAACCACTTCAATTGGAAAATCTACAACGGCAGCTAAGGGTGAATCGCCGTTGCAAGAAATACAACCTGTTATGCAACCTTCGCGCTTAGCATCACTAACTCCGCCAATAACGTAAGGAGTCGTTCCTGATGCAGCAATTCCAATAACCACATCTTTAGAAGTTATATTCCAAGCTTGTAAATCTTTCCAAGCTTGATTTTCATCATCTTCTGCAAATTCTACTGCCTTTCTTATAGCAGAATCGCCTCCTGCAATAATGCCGATTACTCTATCGAACTCAATTCCGTAAGTAGGAGGACATTCAGATGCATCCACAATACCTAGTCGTCCGCTGGTTCCAGCGCCAATGTAGAATAATCTTCCACCTTGCGACATTTTTCCTGCAATAGCATCCACCAAAGGTGCAATTCGTTCTATTTCGAGCTCAATTGCATGTGCAACTGTTGCATCTTCACGATTCATATTTATGAGCAAATCTGAAGTGCCCATGCTTTCCAGATGAGTATATTTCGATTCGCTTTCGGTAGTCAATCCACTCATAAATAATTAAATAGAAGGATATTGTGATGGGTTATATTCCGACATCATGGCATACACTTTTTCAATTACATCATCAACACTTGGTTTAGAGTAATAATCGCCATCAGAACCATAAGCAGGTCTGTGGTCTTTCGAACTTAAGGTAACTGGATCAGAATCTAGCATTCTAAAACCACCTTGAACTTCGAGTATTTGTTGAAGCATATATGCTCCTGCACCACCTTGAACATCTTCGTCTAGAATAATTAGTTTATTCGTCTTTTCAAGTGATTTCCCAATTACTCCATCCAAATCAAAAGGCAATAAGGTTTGAGCATCTATGAGCTCAACAGAAACACCCATTTTCTTTAATTCTGCTGAAGCAGCTTCTGCAATTCTGCAGCATGAACCGTAGGTAACCAAAGTAACGTCAGTGCCTTCCGAAAGAATTTCAACTTTCCCCAGAGGGATTTTAAATTCTCCCATATTTACAGGCCTATTCTCTTTGATTCTGTAGCCATTCAAGGGTTCAATCACAAGAGCAGGGTCGTCAGCAGAAAGCAGGGTATTGTACATTCCAGCTGCTTGAGTCATATTTCTAGGAACACATACATAAACGCCTCTAAGTGCGTTAATAATCATTCCCATCGGCGAGCCTGAATGCCATATTCCCTCTAAGCGATGCCCTCGAGTAGAAACAATTAGCGGCGCTTTTTGCTTTCCTTTTGTTCGATATCTTAATGTGGCTAGGTCATCACTCATTATCTGAATCGCATAAAGTAAATAATCCAGATATTGAATCTCTGCAATAGGTCTGAGTCCTCTCATAGCCATGCCGATACCTTGTCCGATGATAGTAGCTTCTCGGATACCAGTATCACTAACTCGCATTTCCCCATATTTCGCTTGCAAACCTTCAAGAGTTTGATTAACACCTCCAATACCCCCAGCATCTTCGCCAAAGGTTAAGAAATATGGGTTTGTCGCTAGAATCGAATCGTAATTATCTCTCAATATCTCTCTACCATCAACTAGATTGTCTTCATTCTCATACACGGGAGCTACAGGTTCAACATGCAGGGCTGATGCATCACCTTCGGTGTATAACCAAGTACTGTATTTATCATGTGTATCGAGATTTTGTTCTTCAATGAATGACTTAAGATTACTTCTTATTTCAGAGTCTTTGCCTCTGAGAAATCTTAAAGCTTTTCTTGCTGCTTCAGAAATATCTCTTCTAAGTGGTTCCTTATTATTTTTAAGACTTGCGAGTATTGTTTCTATTTCGGATGAAGTATTTTTACTTAAAATGGACTCTAATAGATTCTTGTTTTCAAGGATTTCAGATTGAAAAGCCTTCCAAGCACTATTCTTAGCTTCTTTAACTTTGTTTTTGGCTTCCTTTTCAATTTCTACAAGTTGCTTTTCTGTAGCAATGGCAGTTTCAATCATCCAAGCCCGCATCTTTTTAATGCAATCGAATTCAACTTCCCATTCCAGCCTTTCCTTGCTTTTATATCTTTCATGCGAGCCAGAGGTGGAGTGACCTTGAGGTTGAGTCATTTCTTCAATATGAAAAAGAGCGGGAATATGATCCTCTCTCATCAAAGCGATTCCTTTCTCATAGAGTTCGCACAAACCTGCGTAATCCCAGCCTTTTCCTTTATATATTCTTAGACCTTTTTCATCCTCATTCATCTCAAAACCAGCTAAGGCTTTTGAAATACTCGCTTTAGTTGTTTGATATTCCTTTGAAACAGAAATGCCATACCCATCATCCCAAACAGAAATCGCCAAAGGCACTTGTAAAACACTTGCAGCATTCATAGTTTCAAAAAAGAGTCCTTCAGAAGTACTTGCATCTCCAATTGTACCAAATGCCACCTCGTTACCCTTACGGGATAGGCTTGAGTTAACCTGCAAGTCTTTTTGATTTCTGAAAACTTTTGAGGCCATAGCCAATCCTAGCAAGCGAGGCATTTGACCAGCGGTTGGAGAAATATCGGCTGAAACGTTCTTTAAATCTATCAATTCTTTCCAGCTCCCGTCTTTTTCAACTGTTGTAGTTGAGAAGTGTCCGTTCATAGACCTTCCCGACGACATAGGTTCAGCTGTTTCGTTAGCATGAGCATACAACTGAGCAAAAAACTGTTCTATGGTCATAAGCTTAGACGCAAGCATGAACGTTTGATCACGGTAATAGCCTGATCTCCAATCACCGGGCTTAAAAGCTTTAGCCATAGCAATTTGAGCTATCTCTTTACCATCACCAAAGATTCCGAATTTCGCTTTGCCAGTGAGTACTTCTTTCCTACCAAGAAGGCTGGCTTCTCTGCTTTCGCAGGCAACTCTGTAATCCTCAACAACTGTTTCAAGAAATTCTTCAAAGCTTAGTTCTTTTCCTGTTTGCTCCGGTAAGTTGGTATTTCCTGCCATATTGCTCATTTTCCTGCAAATATAATAATTCAGAACGAGCTTTGTAGGTATGCATTGTAGAAGGGAATTTCCGTTATTTGGGCAATGAAAGTCTTCAAGCTTTGGATAAGAAGGTTTTTTAGGTTAGGTCTCTCGGCTTTATTCCTTGTTGGGATTGGATTGTGGTTTAGCAATTCACTTATCGAAAGTAATAGTGAGGACTTTATAATTCATGGGTCTTCGCAAGTTCCACATGCCAGAGTTGGTTTATTGTTAGGCACCTCAAAGTATAATCGTTCTGGAAATCCTAATTTATTTTTCAGGTATCGAATTGAGGCTGCTGCCGAATTATTTAAAACTGGGAAAGTTGACTATCTGCTGGTGAGTGGTGATAACAGAACTCTTTCATATAACGAGCCCCGAGATATGCGTAAAGCACTGCTCAAGCGTGGAATTCCTGACTCGGCTATTTATATGGATTTCGCAGGTTTGAGAACCTTTGATTCTGTATTAAGGTGTAAACAAGTCTTTGGGCAACAGAGTTTTATCATAATATCGCAACGTTTTCATCTTGAAAGAGCCTTGTTTATTGCACATAATGAAGATATTCAGGCAGTTGGTTTCGCTGCGCGTGATGTGAACGATCCTTCGGGATGGACTTCAGGTTTAAGAGAAGTCTTTGCAAGGTCGAGAGCCGTGTTGGATGTTTATTTGTTGAATACTAAGCCTAGGTTTTTAGGGGAGCCGGTGCAAGTGGGACCAGAGTCTAAAAAAATGGTTTTAGATCAAAAAGAAAACGCCCTTCCGGGCGGAAAGGCGTTTTAGTTATTTGAAGCTAATGGTTTTTATCCAAAAACTTTTCTAAGAATATCGCTTACTCTAGCAGCAGGATCTTTACGGATTTTATTTTCTTCATCTGCTATGAGTCTGAAAAGTCCAGCGAGGGCTTTTTCTGTTACGTATTTATCAAGATCAGGATTTTGTCTTCTAACCCCCGGTATTCTATTGTATTTAGAAACGATAGGATTCCAGTATTTGGTTAGCTGAACTTTATTTATTGCTCTTTTAACTATTGGAGAAAACTTGCTGGTCAATTCGGCTTGAGTTCTTCCTTTTAAGAAGTTAGTTGCAGCTCCATCTCCACCTCTTAAAATTGTTAAGCCATCACTAATGGTCATCCCTTTTACTGCATTTATGAAAATTGGGGCTGCTTCTTTGCTGGCTTCTTCAGCAGCACGATTCATTGTTTTTACAAAATTATCGACTTGCTTGGTCATCCCGAACTGTTTTGCAGCAGATTCAACTGCTCGCGCTTCAGGTGGGAATGGGATTTTGATTATTGAGTTTTTATAAAAACCATCTAATCTGGATGCTTTTCCTGTAGCATTGTTGGTACCCACATTTAATGCTTCTTTTAAGCCTCTTATAACTTCATCATTACTTAGAGAAGAGCCTTGGCTACTTCCTCCAACAACAGTATTAACTTGATTTTTTACCTGATTGAGTAAGTTTTGAGAATTTAGTGCAGGTGCGATAAAGAATACCAACGCTGCGATAATTAGCGATTTCATAGTTTGTTGTGTTATTAATGTGACTTGAAAATTACAAATACGTTGCCACAATTCAGTTACTCTCTTCTTTGTCAGCATTAGCAGCTCTTGTTCTACGTAATGCATTGCGGGTTCTCAAAAGATTTAAAGTTTCTACAGTAAGAGAGAATCCCATAGCTATGTAAACATAATTTTTTAAATCGATATGGTAGACTTCTTCCACATGGAAGGCTTCAAGAATCAAAACAATTCCAATGGCGACAAGAAAAACAAGAGCCAGCATTTTGATTGTTTCGTATTTATTTATGAAATCACTTACCACTCCTGCGAAAGCAATCATAATAATAATAGCAAATACAACCGCAAGTATCATTATTACTAGGTTTGAGGATATAGCAACTGCAGTCAGAATAGAATCAAACGAGAATACAATATCTAACAATACGATTTGAACGATTGCCCTCGCAAAACCTGTTGCTGTGACCGTTCCAGTATTTTCTTCTTCACCTTTATTTAGCTTGTCAACAATCTCCATAATTGTTTTTATGGTTAGGAAAAGGCCTCCGGAAAATAATATCAAATCTCTTCCGCTAGCTCCATAACCAGCAATTTCAAGGATTGGTTCTTTTAATCCAGCAATCCACGAAATAATGCTCAAAAGCATAACTCTAAATACTAAAGCAAGCGATAATCCAATCACTCTTGCTTTTCTCTGACTGTTTTTAGGCAGCTTGGATGCAACTATGGAGATGAAAATAATGTTATCAATACCCAATACAATCTCTAGAACACTTAGAGAAAATAAAGTGATTATGCCATTAACAGTAAAAAGTGCATCCCATGCAGCAGGATCAAAAAATCCCATTTTCTTTATTTAATTTGACTGCAAAACTATTCAAAAGCCCTTTGCATAGACGTTCAATTCATGTATTTTTATTTATAAGTGTTTTGCAGAAAAAATCGAGATTAATTAGGAGAGCTTTATTCTAAATTGTTAAGAAAGGTGTAAGGAACTTAGGTTAATTCTTGACTAGAAAGCTCATTTTATTGGTAACTTGCACACCGTTTTTAATAGGAAAATGAAAAAAATCACAAACACTATCTTCTCGCTTCTTCTCATCTCAGGAGCAATCACGGCTCAAACAGATCGATGCGGCACAATGGAAAGTCATTCATTTATGTTGGCTAATGATTCGGAATATGCTATAAAAAGAGAGCAAATCAGAGAACAAACAAATCAATTCGTAGAATCTTACAATCCTTTAAGTGCTTCAAGAGCATTAGTTACTATTCCAGTTGTATTTCATGTAGTTTATCAAAATGCTACAGAAAATATTTCGGATGCTCAGTTGCTGTCTCAGATTCAAGTGCTAAATGATGATTTTAGAAAACTGAACTCGAATTTCAGTCAAACACCTTCCGTTTTTCAAGGAGTTGCTGCTGATATGGAATTTGAATTTTGTCTTGCTTCTATCGACCCGCAGGGTAATGCTACCAACGGTATCACTAGAACTCAAACAACCACCAACAGCTTTAATACAAACAATAATGTAAAGAGAGATAATAATGGAGGAAAAAGCCCTTGGAACACTGCTAAATATTTAAACATTTGGGTGTGCGATTTGGGAAGTTCTCTGCTTGGCTATGCTCAGTTTCCTGGAGGAAATCCGAATACTGACGGTGTAGTGATTACCTACACAAGTGTTGGAAAACCACCAGCAAATCCATTCAATAATGCGTATAATCTAGGAAGAACCGCTACACATGAAGTAGGTCACTGGTTAAACCTCTACCACATTTGGGGTGATGATGATGGTGCCTGCAATGGAACAGACGAAGTTTCTGATACACCCAATCAGGGTGATTCAAACGGTGGTTGTCCTAACTTCCCTAGAATCTCATGTAATAATGGTCCAAACGGCGATATGTTCATGAATTACATGGATTATATGGACGATGATTGTGCGACCATGTTTACTAATGGACAAAAAGCAAGAGCTCAAGCATTATTTGGGGCTGGAGGAGTAAGAGTTGGTTTGTTAACATCGAATGCTTGTGCTAATCAGCCCGAACCACCAGTAAATGGTGCTTGTGCTGATACGGTACGTTATCCTTTTGTTGGAACTCCAGTTGTTTATGGAGATGAGACTACTGGATATGTTGGAGGTACAAATATCTACGATGACAAAGCTAAAGCGGATAAATTTACTGTAAGTGGAAGTTACAATATCTTAACGAATGCTTGGTTCGGGTTTTCATTTGCCGATGCTGGAAATGTGAGCAACCATCAGGTAACTTT
>JBBEBC010000122.1:0-17137 GCA_040882555.1 Bacteroidia bacterium | reverse complement strand
CTTGTATTTACTCCTGTCTTATCTGGATTTCCGAAATAAGGAATAAAAGATCCGTTAATAAAACCGTAGTTACCTCTTCTAATATCTTGGAAGTTATCCCAGATTTGTTGAGCTGAAATACTTCCGGCGCAGAGGCAAATTAATAAGGTCAATAAGTAATTATTTTTCATGTTATTTGATTTTGTGTGGTTTTATTTTTTCTCGTAGACTCTAACATAATCTACAAATAAATTTTGAGGAAAGGTAGTCGTATTGTCGGGGTTACCGGGAAGATTTCCCCCAACAGCAAGATTTAATATCATGTGAAACTCTTGATCAAACGGCCAAGTGGTAGGCAACGTAGTTGATCGAGTATTAGGCTCACCAACATTAATTCCATCCATTTGAAATTGAATACACTCTTCTGTCCAAAGAAGTGTAAAAACATGAAAATCTTCGGCGAAAGAGCCTTGCTCAAGCTCGAGCATCTGACTATTAAATCTCCAAAAATCATGTCCATAGTGAATAGTACCTAAAACTTCCTTTGGCTTATGACCAAGATACTCCATGATATCAATTTCTCCACTTCGTGGCCATCCTCCATAAACAGTATCTGTGGGTAACATCCATATGGCTGGCCAAATTCCTTGACCAATGGGCATCTTAGCACGAATATCTATTCGTCCATATTTCCAATCGCCTTTATTTTTGGTGACGAGTCGCGCTGAAGTGTACAAATGCTCTCCTAAATAAAGCGGGGCTTCACGTCTGGCTTTTATTAACAGATTTCCGTTCGAAATAGATGCGTTTTCAGGTCGGGATGTGTAGTATTCCAATTCATTATTACCCCATCCACAAAGATTAACACTGATATCACACCCATTGCCCAAATCGTATGACCATTTACTTTCGTCGATAGTGGGTCCATCAAATTCATCTTGCCAAACCAAGTTGTATTCTTCAAGTGAAGAACCGAATCTACAACCGCCTAAATCAGCAGGCTTTTTACATGAGCTTGAAGTTAACAGAATAACTGCTCCCGAAATGACGCACAAATCTCTAAATCGTATCTTCATAATTTAACGTTGTATAAGCTACACTATGCCATTATTCAAATGTAAGACATACTGATTCTTTTCAGCGCTAAGAATGCTACATCTTACGTACATCAAACCTATGCTACTATACATCATGAATACATCACGTAAAAAAGCATGATTAACTAAAAAGCTATAGAATATTGATTTTCTGTGCTTTATTTAATTTCAATGTTTATATTTGACTACTTCACAAAGTCTAATTAAAGAAAAATCATTCATAGCAATTTCCGTTTGAAAGAGATTATTAAGTACCTGATTATGCTATGTATTTGCATAGCACTAACAACAACTATCAAAGCTCAAAAGGCTTTCAATGGCATTCCAGATATCACCTCATATCCTAGAACGGCTTACAAAGCAGGTACACAAAACTGGTCTATCCTGCAAGACGGGCGTGGTGTTATGTATTTTGGCAATAACAAAGGGCTTTTAGAATTTGATGGAACAAACTGGCTTAACTATGCGCTACCAAATCGCACCATCGTAAGATCCTTTGCCCAAACATCTGATTCTTTGTTATTTGTAGGTGCGCAAAATGAATTTGGAATCATTCACTTTAGTTCAAAACATGGCTCTAGCTATGAAAGCTTAGTAGAACTTATTCCTGAGGAATATCGAGGATTCGAGGACGTTTGGCAAACTTTCATCGTTGGTAATTCAGTGTATTTCTGCACTGAGAAAATGATATTCCTCTACAAAGACAAAGTTATTCGTACCATACTGCCGAAATCAGGGCGGTTTGAAAATTTCTTCAACCTTAAAAATCAACTTATAATTCAAGAAAAAGACCTTGGTCTTTATACCCTTTCTGATGATCAGTTAAAATTATACAACGATGATGACCAAATCTTGGGACAAAGAATCATAGCACTTCTGCCTTACACAAATGGAAATGTCATGATGATTAGCTCATCAGCCGGAATGTTTATCAATAATGGAATGGAGCTTAGCAAGTTCGATTGTGAAGCATCGAATTTTATTAAAGCTAATCAAGCTTACTGTGCTATTCGAATGCATGATGGAACTAGTGCGATTGGTTGTGCTCAAAATGGACTAATTCTAATCGACTCAGATGGAAAAATAATACAAGAACTTAATAAACAAAGTGGCCTGCAAAACAACACTGTTCTTTCTCTATATCAAGATGCTCAAAGAAATTTATGGCTTGGATTAGATAATGGCATTGACCACGTTTTAATAAACTCTCCTTTTTCCATTATAGGGTCTGAGTCGAACATTGAAGGAACAGGTTATGCTTCTGAAGTCATTGATGGAACTCTTTACCTTGGCACAAATCAAGGCTTATTTTACAGGAAATGGAATTCAACTGACCAAAGCTCTGACGAACTTTCGTTTCAACGAATCGACGGAACTCAAGGGCAAGTGTGGAGTATTAATAAGCTTGGCGAAGCTCACATCTTGGGACAGCATAAAGGTGCATTTCTCATCAATGATAAAAAACTTGAAAAGCTTTCTGATATTCAAGGAGCATGGAAATTTATTCAACTAAGGCAGAACCCGCAATTCGCCATAGAAGGAAGTTATTCAGGCTTTTCGATCTACCAGTTTGATAAATTAAAGAACAAATGGCAATTCATTAGGAAACTAGAAGGCTTCGATGAGTCGGCTAGAATTTTTGAAGAAGACGAGTCTGGTGACTTCTGGATTTCCCATGCTTACAAAGGACTCTTTCGATTAACCCTAAGCAAAGATCTAAGTGAAATTAAAGCTATTAAACGTTTCGATACAAGCTACGGATTGCCTACCGACCTCTTTTTAATAGTCTCGAAAATAAGAGATGAATTAGTATTCTCTACCCCAAAAGGGATATATAAATTCAATAAAAACTCTCAAAAATTTATTCCTCATGATGATTTCAACGAAATTTTTGGACCTAACAGAAATGTTCATCGTCTGATTGAAGATGAACTAGGTAATGTTTGGTTCTCCATCGATAATGAATTCGGGGTATTACAAGTTAAAGAACGAGGCGTTTTCAATAAACTAGAAATCAACTATTTTAATCAAATTAAGGATGAAATTGTAGATGGCTTTGAGCATGTGTATGCCTATGACGAGCAGAATGTTTTCATCGGAACAGAAAAAGGTTTTCTGCACTTTAATCCTTCTTCCATTCAAACTTTTGAATTCCCTTTCAACCTGAATATAAGAAAGGTATCGCTAATTCATGAGGGAGATTCAGCAGTTTACTATGGTGGAATTGATGATTCTAATTCCAATTATTCGGGAGACTTCAGCTACAAGGAAAACGATTTAAGATTCACCTTTGCAGCTTCTTATTACGAAAAGGAAAAACATACAACTTATCGATTTTTCTTAGAAGGTTTTGATAAGGAATGGTCAACCTGGACATCCAGAACAGAAAAGGAATACACCAACCTATCTTCAGGCAAATATACCTTCAAGGTTCAGGCAAGGAATTCTTATGGCGAAATAAGCAAGGAGGTTATTTATAAGTTCAGAGTACGACCCGCTTGGTACGCAAGCACATACGCTAGGATATGTTATTTCATCCTCATAGTTATTATACTACTTGTTTTGATTCAATTTATTTCTAGGCGGGAAGAGAAGAAAACTCTTCTATTTAAAGAGGAGCAAGAAAAGAAGTTGGAGAAAAAAGAAGCAGAATTCAAGAAAGAAGTAGAAAAAACAGAAAGTGAGATTGTCAAACTAAGTAATGACAAGCTTCAAGCAGATATCAACCATAAAAACAGTCAATTGGCCTCTGCTACCATGCATCTTGTTCAGAAAAGTGAAATCCTCATGAAAATAAAAGGTGATCTCGGTTCACTTAACAAAGCTGCTCCTAACGATTTGAAAAAACAAATTGATAGCATTTCTAGGACTATCGACTATGATATTCTTCAAGATAATTCATGGGAGCAGTTTGAAATGTCGTTCGATCAGGTGCATGAGAATTTCTTCAAAAGATTGAGGCAGAAGTATCCCGATTTGACTCCAAAAGATCAAAAGCTTTGTGCTTATTTGAGGATGAATCTGAGTACAAAAGAAATCGCTCCTTTACTCAATATATCGGTAAGAGGTGTTGAGATTAGTCGCTACAGACTTAGAAAAAAGCTAGATATCGATTCAAACACCAACCTGATAGCATTCATCATGGAGGTTTAGTTTTCCAGACTCCCTACAAAAAATGGAAAATTCGCCGTTGCCGCATTCCCATGTCCATCATAGATGTATGCAAATAATCGATAAGGACCTTCTTTTTTGGGCGCTTTGAATGTCAACATACCTGTTCCATTGTCTTCTTTAACAGAGATCTTTACTGGCTCAGGTTTGGACTCTGCATCACCACCCGATTTAATATCTCTACTTTCAGGTAGCAATTCCCACCTAATTTTAAGTTGATCGTTTTCAGGATCTACTACGTCTATTTTAAAGTCACAAAATTTTCCCGGATCCACGAAAAAACTTTCGTTTGGCTTCATACCATTCATAGTCATTGAATTAATGTGGGGAGAACGATTTGCAGGAGGCTTTCCACTCCACTCCTCTTCTAAAACATCCATCACTTCAGTTTCAGTTCCATCTTCTAGAAATACGCCATACCATGTTGGGGTTGTTTCCTGCTTTTGTCCCCAAAGGAAAACATAGGAACCAATGCACATTTCTGGATCTACAAGAATTCCATCTACATAACGTTCAAGGTATTTAGCTGCTTTCTCACTGCTTGTTTGTTCAATGGGCGAACCCCAAGCAGTTTTAGCAACTTCCCAATGACCATCTGGCCCCCACTCGGAAATAATATAAGGCTTTTTCCAGCCGAAGGCTCTTAACTCTTTGTCAATCCCTATCAAAGCTCCGTATGTATTGATTCCATAAATATCAATTTCTGGAGCCCTTTCTTGGATTAATTGAACTTCTGCTACATCCAAGCCTGCAGTTACAGTCATTGTTGGATGATTGGGATCTACTTCATGAATCATTTTTGCAATGTCATTGATTGCATCCCAGACTTTAAAATCGGAATAAAAAAGGTCTGTTTCATTTCCAATTCCCCACATAAGTATCGCTGGATGGTCTTTATAGGTTTTTACAATCTCTGTAAATTGCTCAAGTTGAGCCATCACTCCCTTAGAATCATCGTAATCAAAACCTTGACGCTCACATCCTACCCATAAGCCAAATAACACAGTAAGTCCTTTCGAATGAGCATCGTCCAAAATGCTAATTGCATCTGCGGGTGCCCAGGTCCGAACCGAATTTGCACCATATCCTACAGCTCGGTCTAGGTAATTCTGTCCGCCTACTCCTTTAATATAATAAGGCTCTCCTCCTCTGTATAATTTCCATGCTCCGTTTTCTTCCTTAACTTCCACTTTTATTACTCCATCGGAAGTTTGAGCAAATGAAAGTTGGGAACCAAAGACCAGAATTAAAGCTGCTGTTAAAATACTTTTCATACGATGTGTGACTGATACATTAAAACGATTCTGAAAATTAAGGAAATTTAAAGGATCTCCTTGGTGTAAAAACTAAATTGATGTAGCTATGATGTAGTACATTCTGCAAAGATGTAAGCTTGATGTAATAAAAAATAGAGCGAATGGTGTTGCGATGACATAAATTTGTAAATCAATAAAATCAATAGGTGTATGAAACAACACTACTTATTTAATAGTTCCCTTCATATCACATCAGAAACCTTATCTTCCTCTAAAGCCCTTCGCAGCTTAGTTGTAGCTCTTGTTTTTGTTTGGTGTTCAAATTACACCGCAAAAGCGCAGTTAATAGGAGGTTCTCTCACAAACAATCAAAGACTCATACAAACGAACTCCCTTTCATCTGTTGTTCAAGGCATTCAATATGATTCAAGTTTTGTTGCTCAGCAATTACGTAAAAACGATCAAAAGCTTAGCATCTTCGGCTACTATAGACTTTTCGCCTACGGCAGAAATATAACAGAGGCATATCCTGACCTAAATCCATATGAAAGAGGTTATGCTATTGGAGATGGGTATAGAGAACCTATGTTCGCGATGACAGTAGTAGGTCGACCAAACTCTAAGACCAGCTTTGGGACTGAAATTTTCATGTTTACTCCGTACGACGGTGAATTTGCAGCTAACAACGTTCTCTCAACCACTCTGGGAATTAACTTGTATGGTAACTTCAGAACCAAAGATGGTAATTTTGGAGTAAGGGCAGGCGGTATTCATTGGTATAACCAAAGTCCATTTACAATTGGAATTTTTCAGATACTAGACCGCTTTAGCATTTTTGATAGGACACCTTGGGAGGGAGTAAATAATTCAAAAAAATACGATTCATATTATCAGTCTGGGGCAGTTAATCCAGGAGATTTGCGCTGGAATTTCCAAGCATTTCAAGGATTAATAGTTAACGGGGCACAATTACCACACAACTTTGCATTCGATCTTTTCTGGGGTAGAACACAGCCTAATGGAGGACTAGGAGGAGCATTAATAGATCCTTATCAAACAATTCCTCCAACGCTCGATGCAGGCGAGGTACCTAATTATGCAGGAATTGGAGGAACCTCCCCAGTTTTACCAAGTTCCATTTCAGGTGGAAAGCTCGCAAAATCATTTGGCCCAGACAATCAAATATTTGCTTACAACTTAATGCATAGCTCAACAGCACTAGACAGCATTAAGAAAAGTATAAGATCATTTTCGGTTCATACACTTTCATTAGACCTCAATTTCGGAAAAGTAAAACTTACTGGAGAATTAGGAGGAGGGAATTACTCTAGTCCTACTTATGAAAAAAAATGGGGAGAAGCTCTTACATTAAGGTTAATGATACCTAAAGAAGTTTTATTTATACCCCTCGATTTACAAGTATATCAAATTAACAAGAACTTCTTTAACCCGAATAGTGAAATCAGCACCAACTCAAATCCAGATATTGAAAGAGAACTTGGACTTTTCGCAGGCGCTACTGGATATGGTGGGCAAATTACCCTTGTTAATCAGTTGGTTCACAACAGAAGAGGACTCAACTTAAATACAGGAGTTGAATTAGGTAACCTAAAATTTAACATAGGTTGGGGCATATCGGCCGAAATCGACCCTACTTCAACTGTAGTCACATACGTTCATCGAGTAAATGGTTTGGCTCTTTCTAGAATTTACAATCCATTCCCGGCAAATGCATCAGCGCCAACGGTTTTTGATCCTTACGGTAGGAAGTTTTCATTCTTTAGAGGAGTTGCTGAATCTGTGCTCACAACCGATATAAATCCTGCGACAGCAGAGGCTATTAATAGAAAGTATTTTAGTGCAGTTGACCTTCAAGCAAAATTTAAAACTTCGCTCAACGGCAAAGACCTATTTTTCTTCTATTTAGGTTCATTTGGTACTGCAGATGCCTCCCTTACTGCAATTCCAACCATGCGTGAAAGCAGCTACTTATTTGTTCAATACCACGAATTTGACTTCTATTATGAGATCCTTCCTAAATTCATTATAACAGGTTATTACGGGATAGAAAATGCCAGAGGCGGAACTTTCACTGATTGGGATGCCGTGAGTCTGTCACCAAGAGATCAACTTGGAACTGGCATTGGAGCTGGCTTCGATTGGATGTGGGCCGAAAATTCGGGACTCTATTTCCGCCATCGTTGGATGAAATTTGAAGACAGAAGTTTTAGCCTAGATAAATTCCAAGGCAGAGAATTCACTATTGAAATAAAAACCTTTTTCTAATCAAGCAAATGATGAAGAACACTTTACATAAAATTCTGGCAATCGTTTGCCTCACTGGCT
Source organism: Bacteroidia bacterium (assembly GCA_040882555.1). Lineage (GTDB taxonomy): Bacteria > Bacteroidota > Bacteroidia > M30B66 > M30B66 > M30B66. The sequence goes on along the minus strand of JBBEBC010000122.1, from coordinate 9,288 downwards.
TTCAGTTTGGCTCTCTGCTAGCGCAGGATGGCTCCGCTTTACCTACTGAAAAGGAAAAGGATGAGAAAAGAATTCGTTTTAATGGCCTTGGGAGGTCTATCTTATCGCAAAATACTGTGACAGGTGACGTCCTCGAATCTGATACAAATACATTAAGACAAATTACCGACGGTGAATTTCTCTTAGACCTCGCAATCAATGCAACCCCCAATAAGAAAACTGAGGTTCAGTCTATTCTTCGTTTAAGAAATGAATTCGGAGGCTTTTACGGGGCCGGAGTTACTGTTGAAGTTCGTGAACTTTGGGCAAGAGGAATCATTGCCGACCGGTTCCGTTATCGTGTTGGAGATATGGATGTTGCTATGACTCCTTACACCTTCTTTAATCCCAATGAGGAAGGCACTGTTAATGAAGCTGCTGCATTTATTCCATTTAAGGATGTCATTAATTACGAACAATTCTATTCTCCAAATAATACCCGAAGAGTCCAAGGTGCTCAAATGGATTTCGGATTAAATTTCTCCAAAATCCTCGATGAATTGGAGTTTAAAAGCTTCATTGCTCGTGTAAGAGGAACCGATTTCTTTACAGTACCAACCCGATTCACTAGCGGTGGCCAGCTGAATTTCAGCACCGATAAACTTAGCGACTCTCTTGGTACCATGGGGAAATTTGGAATTAATCTAGCCCACACCTTCGATGATTTACAATCTGGTAACGCTACTTCAGGAATAAGAAATACTGTATTCTCCTTCAACTTTGATGTCACTATCTTTAATAAAAAGAATACGAGTCTGAACTTGATTGGTGAAACAGGGCAATCAAATTTAACCTCCAGAAGAGACTCTCTCACTCTGTCTGAAGAAGATGACACCTTCTTAGACATAGGTTTAAAACTAAATCTTAAGCCACAAAAGCTTTCCATCATTGCTTCTTTTATTGATGTTGGACCCGACTTCTTTAGCATGGGAGCTCAAAGCAAGCGAGTAGATTTTAATGCCAATAAAACTTATTTAAATCGTATTGGGGTAGATGATGTATTGAGAACGCCCTCTATTTTCGACTTAAGTCGCGATAGAGCATTATACACATTCAGACTTTCTGATCAATTAATGGCATACGACCCAAGGTTTAGCAACACGATGCCTTATGGAACAGCTACTCCTAACAGAAGAGGAATAAATACAACGATCAACTATGGAAATGCTGACGACTTTATTGAGGCTGAATTGAAAGCTGCTTTTCTTAATGAAATCAGAGGTCAAGGTACTTTCGAACTTAAAAGCTTCACGCTGTTGAGAGCATCTGCTAATTTCAATTTTCACAAACTCATAAATTGGGAAAACAAACTAAGGCTTACCTTAGGTTATCAGTATGAACAAACTAACAGAGGTGGTATTGACGTGGAAGTGATAGATCTAAATTCAAATCTTATTGAAGCTGGCCTTGAAGTAGAATTATTTACTGATTTCGAGCTTCTCTTCGGCACTAAAATGCTAACAGCTAAAGGAAACGAATACATCCCTCTTTATGCTGATTTTAATAACATTCAGGATTTCCCTTCCCAATATGTAGTGGATGATACCGAATCTCTGATAGCTGCGGGATTAAGATATAACTTCAAAAAAGGAATATATCTCACCGTTCAATATCAATCGTTTACCTCACAAAGAGGGCAGAACAATCCTAATAACTATGGCTTCAATCAGTTTTTTGCCATTTACAACATGAACTTTTAAGTGTTAAGCCTTAACAATATTCAGACTATGAAAAAGTCAATTTATTATATCATTAGCAGTCTAGCAATCATTCTAATAATCTCATCTTGCGATCATAAGACTGATATTTATGATGGTCCAAATCTTATTGATCGCTTTGGAGAATTTATCGTTATAGATAGCCTTTCTCAGAGCAGAACTACTGTTGATTTCTCCACTGGTGAAGATGTAGTATTCACAGCCAAATTCAATAAAAACATTGATTGGATTATTGAAATTACAGGGACTGAAAGTGGTGCAAAAAAAATAATCGAAGGCTTTAACAAAGACATTGATGCTAGCAATGCTAAATGGACCGGGGGCACAACCGAATTGCCTTTCTTCAAGAATGAAATTTGCTCTGTACGTCTTACAGTTCCTGAAGAACCAGATTTTGTAGATTCTGCATTTGTTGAAATAACAGGAACTAAGATTTATGAGGGCACATTATTCACTGATTTCGAAGCAGAGCCAGGTCAAAATATTGATTTAGGAAATTTTGAGTTTGAACTAACCCCTAACAGCGGCAGAAAAATGGATGGACTTGCAGCTCAAGGTGAAACCTATTACCTCTTGGAAGGCACCGACAATGTAGTTTCCAACTTTTTCGTTGGATTAATTAACATCAATTCTACCATTGCTGGATCTACTTATGCTCCGCTTCCAACATATGTTCCTGAAGACTTGTTTTTTAATTGCTTCATCTATAGCGATGGTGGTCCACATGGAATTGCTGTAATTCAGTTTGTGTTTGATACTAATGATAACGGACAATTTGATGACGGAGTAGATCAAACCTTTCAAATTGAAGGAGATTTCCCTTTAAATTGGGTAGGTTGGAGACATATTAAGCACTCAATGGCAGATGTAAACATTTCGCAAGCCCAACTTGAAAAGCTTGTTTCAATAAGAGTACTTCTTATTTCTGACAAAAATGCTAAACCAACTCCTCCTCTTCAGGTTGATTTTGGGATTGATTACATGATATTCACACAAGGGGCACCTCTTGAACTTTAATTCTTAGTAAATCACCTTGTTATGAAATTTCTAAAAAACAAGAATATATTGCTAGCATCGTTGCTAGCGTATGTATTGATTGGAGCTGCAGGGTGTGTTGAATTTAAAGAGGCTAAACTTTACGATGGAGTTGAACCTAAAGAGAAATTCAAACTTCCTGCTGATATTTCCTTAATCGTTGAACCTAAGATATTTGATGATGCTACGAAAGATCTTTGGGGCTTAAAAAAAGACGTTTGTCAAGACGCTTCAATAGACCATACTATCCCTTACAAAGGCAACGATTGCATTAAACTTTCATGGAATCGCGAGGCTGAAGGCTGCAAATTTGCGGGCATTGGTATTGGCTGGGATAACTATGCAGGCAAGGACCTCTCCAACCTCATGAATGTTGCGGCTATTCAATTCTATGTTAGAACAATCAGCGGAAAAATGTACGGATTACCTTTTGTTTTAACGTTAGAGGATTACTCTGGAGGGATGGGCTTTTGCTATACGTCTAATAAGTATTTCGAACGCAGCGCTATAGACGAAAAATGGCAACGTGTTGTTGTTCCACTTGCAGATTTTGATCTTGAAATTGAAAACTTAGATCCAAGCAACATAAAGCAACTTCAAATTGAACTTCAACAAAGTGGAAACGTGTATTTAGATGATATCAAACTGGTTTATTATACTCCTGAACCAGTAATACCTTGGATGTTAGAGGAAGTATTACCTGACCCACTTGCCATGCCGGTGAGTATTTTTAATGATGCTTTTATAAACGATAATTCTTGGGGGCTTTTCAGCACCGATTGCCATAAGGTAGAAATTTCTTTCAACGAAAAAGCTTCAGGAAGCAAGTCGATTCATGCCAAATGGGATTTTGATAAGCCAAAATGCGATTTCAACTATTGGGGAGCAAGTTGGAACAAATGGAAGCCTGTTGATATGACTTCGGTAATAAACAGCGTTGCTATAAATTTTGAAATTAAGTATGTGGGTTCTGCTTCGCAGGATGTTTACGCGGGTTTACAAGATTACGACCGTTCTAAAGCGGAAATAAACCTCAAAACGCTAAACCTTAAACCCAATGTTTGGAATAGCGTTTCTATTCCCTTGAACAGCTTGCCTCAAAAAAGTATCAATTTCGAAAAAGTAAAAGATTTCGTGATGCACTTTGAAGGAAGCGGAGAAGTGTATATTGACGATATTCGTCTTGTTAGCACTCAGCCTTAGGCAATTGATACTGCTTTAAATGCTGAATTTTCGACTTCCAAAATATCAGCATTTATGGAATTCTCTTTAAAGATTAAATCACTGATCTTTGAGTGGTTCAAATGCTTTATGTAACTTGTTGGTTCTAAATTGAACCATCATGAAAAAGCTACAACTACTTCTTGGTCTTTTATTCTTTACTTTTTTTCTTCATTCAGAGAACCTCGTCGATGTGATGAGGAAGGTGAACAAAGAAGTTAATAACCAATCAGACTTACCTGCTTTCTGGAAATCTGAGCAGGCTTTCCCCGCAAATTTTAATGAAGCAATCCAAATACATCTGCTTCATGTTGAGGAAGTTCTAAAAGCAAGAAATATAGAACAGCTCAGCTCATCTCAAAGAGCAAACAGAGAGCAATTGCTCAATAAGCTGCACGCTTATGCATTAGCTATGAGATTTCCTATTAATCTTCATTACTCTTTTCAAACTCCCATTTTTATCGACGATTTTGACACGCATTGTGCTGTAGGTTACCTTATGCAACAAAGCGGAAATGACCGCCTTGCAAGAGAAATCTCTCAAAAACAAAATCTTGCTTATGTACCAGAAATTCAAGTCAACGGAGTTTCTGCTTGGGCAAGTGAGCACGGTTTTAGTCTGAGTGAGCTTGCCTGGATTCAACCGGGATATCCACCAAATACTATTATTACTCCATTGTTAAATGGCATGAATGGAACAGTATACACGATGGCCGAGTACCAAGGAAACCTATATGCTGCTGGCAGTTTTGACACAGCCGATGTTAATATTGCCAATAACATCGCAGTTTATATTTCAGGCTTCGCCGGATATTTGTGGACCGATGTTGATGGTGGAATAAATGGTGAAATAAGAAAACTATTTGATTTTGAAGGTAGCTTAATTGCCGGTGGCGATTTCACAAGTGCAGGTGGAATTCAAGCTAGAAGCATTGCTAGATTAAACAATGGTCAATGGGAAGCTATGGGTGCTGGTCTTGATGGAATTGTTTACGATATAGCGGTTTACCAAGGAAACCTTTATGCCTTTGGTGATTTTGATATCATTGGCTCTGATACAAACGGAAAAGATGTTGCCATTTGGAACGGTACTTCGTGGGACGATATTGGGCTTGGAACCGATGGTGCTGTATACGCAGCTCTTTCATTTGATGGAAAGCTTTATTATGGAGGAGAGTTTAATATGGTGAACAATACCGAGGTTAAGAATATTGCTGAATATACAGGCCAAAGCATTAACAATATTGCTGGACCAAATGTCACCCCTATCTATGATATCATAGATTGGAATGGAACATTAACATGCAGTGGAAATATTAAATACGACACCCTCGTTCAAGGTATTATCCAATTTAATGGCGAACAATGGAGCACCTTAGCTGGTCTGGATGAAGTTGCATTATTCGACACCACCGCTGAATTCAGATCTCTTTTAGTCCTCGATGGGGAATTAATCGTAACAGGAAAATTTTACATTGAATCATTCATGGTTTTCGGTCGTGGTCTTGCCAAATGGCAAAACGAAGAAGCTTTTCCTGAACCCTTAGCAATTTTCGAGGAAACTGTTTTCACGAGTTTGAATTATGGAGGCTTACATGTTGGAGGCTCATTTCATGATCAATTTATTGGAGCCGAAATCAATGCAATTGCCAGAGTAGACGATTTTGTTACTTCTACATCCCAACCTTTGGTTGGAACAAATCTGAAACTAGAGGCATATCCAAACCCAAGCGAAAATGGCATCGTTTATCTTAAGAACACAGAAGGTTTGGAATGGGTTAAACTTTACGACACACAAGGTAAATTGATTAAAAGACTGGAAATGAAAAGTAAAAATGAACTACTTCTTCCTTCCGATGGATTTTTTATTCTAGAATCCAATCTTGGAGATCATATCAGGTTGCTTCGCAAATAAAAGCTTAAACACCTTATCTTGCGGCGGTGATAGTGCATCTTCAGCTTCGCATTCGAGAAATAATTCAGGAAACCCCTGATTGTAAAACGTTTATTTTCGAGAATTCAGACTTGCTTTACAAGGCAGGTCAGTTTCTCACATTTATCATTCCTTCAGGAACTTCTAAAATAAGAAGAGCATATTCTTTTTGTACCGAGACTCAAACTGACAAGTTTCCAGGAGTTACCGTAAAACGGGTTGCAAATGGTGCTGCATCTAGATATATGCTGGATGTCTGGCAAATTGGCGACACGGTAGAGTGTATTCAACCTGCCGGCAAATTTACCCTTGATGAAAATGCTGTTGGTGAACTAATCCTTTTTGCCGCCGGTAGCGGGATTGTACCTCTGTTTTCAATTCTGAAGCAGGCTTTGCATTCAAGCAAAATTGAAAAGATTCACCTTTTCTATTCAAATCGCTCTAAAGAATCGACCATCTTTTACCAGCAGCTTATTCAGTTGGAAACTCAATTTCCACAGAAACTTACCATCAAATGGTTCTTCAGTAACTCATTTCAAATCCTTGAAGCAAGAATAAACTCTGATTATATTGATGACTATTTCAACACCCTGAAAAACAGAAACAAAGAACAAGTGCATGTCTTTGCTTGTGGACCAGAATCATTCATGTATTTGGCTGAAGTGAGAACCCTCTTTTCAGGAATACCAAAAGAGAATTATCACCAAGAAGTGTTTTACAGAGAAGAATCTGAAAACCATAATCCACATGAGTTCAAAAAAGGCAATTTTGAAGTTTCAATACACAAGGATGGAAAAAACTATTCTATGTTAGTGCCTGGTAACCAAACTATTCTTTCTCAAGCAATTAAAAATAATATTCCTTTGCCATGGTCTTGCGCTGGTGGAAGATGCAGTACATGCATGTGCAATTTAGAATCAGGTAAAGTATATACATCTAGAAATGAGGTCCTCACAGACAGAGATTTGTCGAAAGGATATATCCTCACCTGCACTTCGTATCCTGAAGAAGGTCCAATTTCAATTGTAGTTGAATAATATTTTTTACTGATTAAATCACCAAACTCATCTAGTTGAGAGAACCCATAGTTTAAGTTTCTCCTTGATCCTTATCAGAATCCCTTTTTTTTAAATCCTTTCAGCTAGATATTTTCTGTATCTATGGGAGTTTCCTGATGAATAAATAGATAACATTAGATAAAATAAAAAGGGCCGTCTCCTATGGAAACAGCCCCTTTTATTGTTGAAACTAATCTAATCTATTCGAATTAATGCTGAACTATCAGCTTCTTTGTTACGGTGTTATTATTCTGAATTACTTCTACGAAATAAACTCCGTTTGCTAATCCACTTAGGTCTAAAGAAGGTAATTTATCTCCTTGAATTTGTCCTGAATAAACAAGACTTCCAATAGCATTGAAGATTGATACATTTGAAACTCCTTCTGCATTAGATAAACCTTTAATAAACAATGTATTTCCTGCTGGATTTGGATACAGCTGAACAGAATTGGCATTAGCTAAAGAGTTAAAGCCTACCTCACATTCAAAACAAGATTCCCAACACACAAGATCAATTGTTATTGGCATTTCATCAACTGTTATAGTTCTGTTGGTAAAACCATCAATTGTTGAAGTACATGCACTTCCATCAACTAATGTTTCTTGTCCAGCAAGATTATCATAAGCAAACTTATACTCGTAAGTACCTGGGAAAAGTGGAAGGGTTATAGTCCAAATTCCATCTGAATTATCATCCGTTAATGGATTACAGCCACTGCAGAAACCATTGAATGAACCAAATAACTCTGGAGTTGTAAATGCAAAGTCAACCTGATTCATATCAACCTGGAAGGTAACATCTTGCTGTGGAACAACTGCTTCACAACTAACACAACTTCCCCAACAAACAACTGCTAATGTTGAATCAGAACTCAAATCAAGAACTCTGTTTGTGAATTGTCCTGTTGTCATTGTACATGAAGTTCCCGGCACCAATGTTTCTTGTCCTGCGAAAGTATCGTAAGAGAATTTGTACTCATACATACCAGCTGCTAAAGGAATAGTAATTTCCCATACTCCATCAGAATTTGCATCCGACATAGGTGCACATGACCCACAGAATCCGTTAAAAGTACCATTCAGTTCTGGAGTTGTAAATGCATCTGTAACATCATTCATATCCACCTGAAAGGTGACATCAAATACTTCAACTCCTTCATTGCAAATATCACATGTTCCCCAACAAACGGCATCCAATACAACATCTTCTGAAACTGTTATTGTTCTGTTCACAAAGCCATCAATTGTGCTAGTGCAAGGAAGTCCATCGGCTAATGTCTCTTGAATATTCCAAGTATCTGCTGCATACTTATACTCATATGTTCCTGCTTCTAATGGAATTGTTAATGTCCAGATTCCATCTAAATCAATATCGCTCATAGGTGCACATCCTCCGCAAAAACCGTTGAATGTACCATTAACCTCAGGAGTTGTAAACGGTTCTGTTACAGAATTCATATTCACTTGAAAAGTAATGTCGAAAGTGCCTCCACCTGTAGTTTCTCCACCAAACTCAACATCATCAAAATAGTAAGTCTTTGCTCCTGCCTGTGCTCCTGTTTGAGCCCAATTGAAGAAGATTGTTGCCTTGTCGAAAGTGAATCCTAAATTCAAAGCAGCTGTTCCAGCTTGTTCATTAGCAAAATCGAAAACTAAAGTTTCCCAGCCGTTAGCAACCGTATGAATTGCTTCAGTTTGTACCGAACGTGTTGGATCATTCTTGTCTTCGATTTTAAGAACTACAATAATTCCTGCATCTGGAGACCAAGTTCTAACAGTCATCGTTGTATTCTCTGCTGTAATAGGAATTGCTGTTGCAAAACCATTTCCGAATGGAGGAATATCATCTGATAACGTTGTAACAGTTACTCCTGCATAGAACTGTGCAGTTTCTGATTTGTTAAATTCTACAACTGTATTTGTTGGATCAGTTGGGTCAGTAGTAATAATTGATCCTTCTGCTCCTTCAAAACCTACAATTCCGTAATCTACTGTTGCATCATCAAAAGTTACTGGTAAGTCCATTTGAGTTAAACCTCCAACAGAACCACCCATTTCAACATCATCAAAATAGTAAGTCTTTGCTCCTGCCTGTGCTCCTGTTTGAGCCCAATTGAAGAAGATTGTTGCCTTGTCGAAAGTGAATCCTAAATTCAAAGCAGCTGTTCCAGCTTGTTCATTAGCAAAATCGAAAACTAAAGTTTCCCAGCCGTTAGCAACCGTATGAATTGCTTCAGTTTGTACCGAACGTGTTGGATCATTCTTGTCTTCGATTTTAAGAA
>JBBEBC010000121.1:0-17541 GCA_040882555.1 Bacteroidia bacterium | reverse complement strand
AACCGGTGATTTAATACTCTCATGGTTTCTTCACGATGACATAAATGCTGCTCCTATTGATGCAGGTTTCTTTAATAATAACTTTGCATGTATCTCAGAATCAGAGCCTGAAAATCACATCATTGTATCAGCTATTGATGAAAATTTATGTGCCAAAAGAGACACATTGTTAATTCAGAGTATTTCTCTAGAATTAGAAAATATTATCTCATCAGATTTTCAGATTACTAGCTATCCTAATCCAGTAAATGGTAAGCTCTTAATTAAGGGGGTAAATCAAGATGTAATCGTTAAAGTTTATTCCTCGAATGGGGAATTAATAGAGGTTGAGGCTAATTATAATAATGTTAAAGAAATTCTTACGATTAAAACAGGACGCTTCGCGCCAGGCATGTATCATGTCCTGCTTGAAACAGAATCCGAGTCAGCTTCAATAAGTTTTATCAAGCGTTAAACAATGTAAACTTTTTTTATGAAACGGTTGCTCCAGATTACTTTGATATGCCTATTTCCGGCTCTTTCAGCTCAGGATTTTACTGAAAGTGCGGAGTTGTTCGGAGTGAGTGGCTTTGCAGCTGGAGAATATGGAAGTGGAATTAGTGCTTACGACTGGAACAAAGATGGATTTGATGATTTAGTATTACTTACAAAAGATTCTCTACCCCAATTTTATTTGAATAATACAAATGGATTCACCAGAGTCTTTTTTGAAGGTATTGAAATTAATAATGATATCAAGAGTGTAAATTGGGTTGATTTTAATAATGATGGTTTTCCTGATTTATCTTTTAATTCTCATCTCGGAGGACCAACACTTTATCAAAATAATGGCAATTTTACCTTCCTTGATGTCACTGAGGCTTCAGGTATTATTCAGCGCCATTCTGATTGGGGCTTCGGGCATAATTGGGGTGATTATAACCGTGATGGTTTTCTTGATGTGTTTTATGCTAATTACAACTGGTCAAATTTTGAAGATGGTTACAATCATCTTTATAAAAGTAGTGGTGATGGCACTTTTGTAGAAACTACGGAGGAGGTCGGAATAGGGCTAAATAAAGAGCCTACTTTCGTTGGACTTTGGTGTGATTATAACAATGATAACATCACAGATTTATATGTATTAAACGATAGAAACTCCTACCGAAATTATATTTATGAGAATACAGGAAATGATACATTTTCAGATCAATCTGAAAATCTCTTTTTTGATATAATCATGGATTCAATGACTGCCTCAGGTGGCGATTTTAATAACGACGGTCTTTTTGATATATATATTACTAACACGCCAGGTTTTGGAAATAAACTTTTCAGAAACTCAGTAGTGGGATTTCAAGAATCAGCCTTTAACTATGGACTTCAAATGTTTGAATGGTCATGGGGGGCAGTTTGGATAGATGCTCAGAACAGTGGTTGGCAAGATCTTTTTGTTGTTACTCAGCCAAATATTCCATTTAACACGCCAGGTAAACACTTTTTCTTTAATAATACAGGCATTTCTTTCGATTTAAATATGAATGCAGGATTCGAAGGAAGTGAGGATTGGACTTTTTCAACGGCAAGAGGGGATTTTAATAATGATGGGAAAGCCGATTTAATAACTCATAGTTATGATCCCTTAGGCACTGAATTATGGATTAATTCAACATCCAATGCTGGCAATTATCTAAAAGTTCGTCTCGAAGGAGTTGTTTCTAATAAAGACGCTATTGGTTGCCGCCTCGAATTATACACATCTCAAGGAAATCAATACAGATATACCTATTGCGGTGAACAATATATTTCGCAAAATTCTCAATGGCAATTTTTTGGATTGGGAGATCTTCAAACCGTTGATTCATTAGTTATCATTTGGCCATCTGGGATTCATGATGTTTTTCATGATGTTCAAGCAAATCAAGCTCTTGTTATTCAAGAGGGGTCCTCAATAATAAATCTTATTCAAATACAATTAGGTGAACTTATTTTTTGCGAAGGAGATAGTGTTGTACTTTTTGGAGGTAATTTTGAATCATACTTATGGTCTAACGGAGATACTTCAAAATTTACAACAGTTCTTATTTCAGATACTTTAACTCTTGAAGTATTCAATGGCTTTCAATACCTTCATTCTGATACAATTATAGTCCAATCTCTAGCTTCTCCCTTAAACTCTGTTGTAATTAATAATCCAGATTGCCATGATGAATCTACCGGCTCTGCTGAAGTTGTAACTTCAGTTGACAATGATTTTCTTTCTATTCAATGGAGTAATGGTTCTGATTCTTTTGAGATTTCTGATTTGCTCGCAGGCACTTATTCTTACGAGCTATCACACAATGGCATGTGCCCTGTAACGGGTGAAATAACACTTGAAAATCCTCCGACTTTTGAGATTGATTCAATTTATTTATCCTTAGGAGATGATACTGATTTATGCCCAGGGGATATTTCTGCTTTCTCCGCTTTTACTGGCGGTGTTGAGCCAATTCAAGTAAACTGGGTGGTCTTTAATTCTTCAGGAACTGATATTATTTTGGAATCTTCCAACGATACCCTTCATTGTGTAAATTATTTTGAACCACGGCTAATCAAATGCGTGATTAGAGATTTTAATCAATGCAAGGATTCTATCTATGTTTTAACAGATGAATTTCTTAGTCTCAACTCACTTAACAACAACAATATTATCATCTTTCCCAACCCCTTCAATCAAGATGTTTTTATTAGCAATGCAAAGAATCTAAGCATAGTGCAAGTCACCGATATGCTAGGCAAATCAATGCCATTTAAATCAAATGTTGTTGATGATAATTATATTCAGGTGGCATTTGAAAATATTCCTAATGGTATCTATTTTATTAGTTATAGTATCAATAATGAAGTGTTCTATCACAAATTGATTTGCACCAACTAATACTTACTTATGCCTGAATCATTTCTTTAGTCAATTCAATTTCGACACTCTTAAAACTAGTTTTTCTTCAATACCTTTGAAGTATATTTAATTGCTTAGTGGAAAGTCAATTTCAAGACGATTTGAGACTTAAAACTCATTCGTTTTTGCTCGATTCGTTAGTAACAGTTTGTCTTTTGCTTTTTACAGCTAGTTATTCCTTTGGTCAGAATTTTTCAGAGTTGGCTGATTCACTCGGAGTAATTGATTATTCTGAAGGAGTTTATGGAAGCGGTTTAAGTACGTATGATTGGAATAAAGATGGTTTTGACGATATAGTACTTCTAAAGAAAGATTCGATTCCCTCATTTTACGAAAATACAGGAGCTGGTTTTAACAAAGTTAGCTTCGAAGGAATTGAGATAAGCAATCAAATAACCAGTGTCTGTTGGGTTGATATTAATAATGATGGTTTTCCTGATATCTCCTTTAATTCTTTCGGTGGAGGCCCTACGCTCTATTTGAATCTTGGTGATTTTACATTCGAAAATATTACTGATGCTGCAGGAATAAGACACTTGCCAATTGATTTAGGTTTCGGACATTCATGGGGAGACTACAACAATGACGGGTTTCTTGATCTTTTTGTAGTCAATTACAATGTTCAATCTGCAGATACTGCTTACAATTATCTTTATAAAAATAACGGAGATTTAACATTCTCAAATGTTACTCAGCAAGCTGGACTACATCAAGAAATGGAGCCAACTTTTGTCGGTGTTTGGGCCGATTATAATAATGACAATAAATCAGACTTATTCATTCTAAATGATAGATTTGCTTGGAGGAACTTTTTGTATGAAAACACAGGTAATGAAAATTTCGTAGAACGAGGAGTGCAAGCAAACATGGATGATTTTATGGATTCTATGTCGGGCACCATCGGGGATTTCAACAATGATGGAAATTTCGATATCTACATAACCAACACTGCTGGATCAGGCAATAAACTTTTTAGGAATAACCAAAATGGAACCTTCGCTGATGTAGCAGCGGGATTAAATGTCCAAATGTTTCAAGGAAGTTGGGGAGCTTCCTTCCTTGATTATGATAATGACGGTTGGGAAGATTTATTTGTGGTAACTCAATCTTTGTTTGGTAACTCTCCTCCAGGCTACCATTTCCTATTCAAGAATTACCAGGGAATCTTTGATTTACAAACTAATAACGGAATTTATGGTAGTACTGGTTACACATACTCAACGGCTAAAGGTGATCTTAATAATGATGGCTATGTCGATATTATCACTCATAGCAAATTGCCTTTAGGTACCGAAGTATGGATGAATGATGCAAGTGCAGGGGCCAATTATCTTAAGCTTAGGCTAGAAGGTGTTATTTCTAATAGGGATGCTGTTGGTTGCCGACTAGAACTTGCTACAAGTCTTGGAAAACAATTCCGATACACTATCTCTGGCGATCAGTTTCTCTCTCAAAATTCACAATGGCAAATTTTCGGATTGCGAGAAGCACAAATTGTTGATTCATTAAAGATCACTTGGCCATCAGGGCACATTGATGTATTTTATGATTTAAATGTAAATCAGTCACTTACCATACTAGAAGGCTCTTCCATCATAAATCAAATTACGGTTAATGAAGGAACCCTTCAATTTTGCTCTGGCGATAGTGTCACTCTCGACGCTGGTGAGTGGGATTCTTACCTTTGGTCCAATGGAGATACAAGTCGGTTCACAACAGTCTATTCATCTGATACAATCAATGTTCAGGTGTTTAACGGCACCTTCAATATTTCCTCAGACGAATTAATTATAAAAGAATTTACTAATCCTATCCTTGATGCTATTTGGCAAGGTCCATTGTGTAGCAATTCAAATGATGGTTTTATCTCGTTAAATCTTGATTCTCTTTCGCTTATTAACTCAATTATTTGGAGTAATGATTCCGAATCTGAGCATCTTCAATCTTTAGGCCCTGGATTTTACGAGGTATTCGTTAATCATGATCAATCTTGCAACTCTTTAGCACAATTTGTATTGGAATCTCCTCCCATTTTTCTTATTGATTCTCTTCAATTAGTGTTGACAGAAGCCAATGACTCCTGCCAATACACTTACTCTTCTTATCCTTTTATACAAGGTGGAGCAGAGCCGTATACTTTAATATGGGAAATATTCAATGCTGCTACCAATGAATTTATTTTCTCTGTAGAGGAGGATTCGTTAACATGTCTTTCACCTTCTCAAGCCTACAAAATTGTATTATCTGCTATAGATTCAAATAGTTGCACTGCATACTTTGAGCTATTAACAGAATCTATCACCTCTCTCTCATTTAATTTAGCCTTTGAGGAATTGGAAGCTTTTCCCAATCCAAGTGGTGATAGATTATCAATTAGAAATATCAGTTTTAGAAGCTCCATAGTAATGCAGGATGCTTTGGGTAGGATTGTTTTAACAGACGAAATGAGTGATTTTTCAAATCAAAAAACTCTTTCACTTGAATATTTGCCATCGGGTGTATATTTCATTTCAGTCTTTAATGGAAAATCACATCAGCACATTCGAGTCCAAAAAAAATGACCGGACAAATTCGCCCGGTCACTAACGCATCAGGTTAATTCCAACTATTGAACCACCACAAGTCGGACCACTTCTGTGCGTTCATCTGATATTATTCTCGCGGAATAAAATCCTGCTTTGAATTCAGATGTTTGAATAATCATTGAACCATTTATAGGTTTCTCAATTTTAAAAGTTTTAATGTAAACTAGCTTACCAGATTGGTCAATTATTTCAACTAAAACATCACCATAAAGATTAGCCGACTTTATTGAAATTGGTTGTCCTGCCCTCACAGGATTAGGGAATAAATTCACATTTGATTCAGATGCAAAAATAGAACTCCCATTACTTGTTGGATCGAGTTCAATGTCAAAGAAATTCGATATAGTTTCGTCTTCCATCATATTACCAGCAATATCTCTTGCTTGTGAAATGCTAACTGCAATGTCTGTCAAATTTAATGGCAATGCATTTATACTATATTCAACCTTATAATTAAAAGGATTTATCCATCCACTTCCCGAAGGCGATGGGATCATAATCCCATTTAGACCTGCTCCTCCAATTAGTGATACTTCTGGCAAATAATTCATATCCATTTGTTCATCAAACAAGGCTATAAAAGCGAAATTATAACCATTCTGAATTGTTTGTTGGTCTATCAGGTAAGTATTGGCATTGAGCACATCAAGATATGGACGCTTAGTATCAATTTGAAGTAATTGACTTAAAATAGCATCATACTGAATATTTCCATTTACATCTTTTCCTCCAGTAATTTTTACTGTAACATCTGGACATTGCTCTTCTATACTTGCAACGTCGAAGAACATAGTAAAGGTGTTTTCATTCAACCAGTTGCTTGTAGTAAAGTTTTCTGTTACTGAAATTACCGGAATGGAGCTAATAAACTCAACAGTAGGGAAGGAAGTCATATCCATTACTTGATCGTAGGTAATAACTACTTCAACTGTAGAGTTTCCTATTAAATCAATATTGATAATAGTAGAATTAATATTTGAAACTGTAACAAGTGGATCCCTTGTATCAATGGAGAAGTAATCAGGAAGCAAGAAAATTCTTTGAATCACTCCTTCAGTATCTTTACCATTGGTTAAGACAATTCCTATATTTTCAGATTCAGTTGTTAAATCATTAACCATTATATGTATTAAACAAGTCTTAGGATCGGTCCATTCAAACGATTCTATTTCAAAAACACCTTCAATATTATCTCCATCAAATGATAGATTTGGAGCCATAGTTTGATCCATAGCTTCATTATACTCAACTGTTAAAATCAAATCATCAATGTTCTCATCGGTTACAAGAAGATGATTTATTGTAGCATCAACTACATAGGGAACTCCAGCATCTAAATACGATTTAGCAAAATTAAATGCTAAAGGCCCAAGTTCCATGCCCATTTTTCTTCCAGGAATATCATCCTGCGGAGGATGAATTCCTCCCCAAATTCTCGACAAGCTGCACTGATCTGAAGCATCTCTGTAAGTAGCCCATTGAAGTGTTATATCCATGGATGGACCTTCTTCAAAATGCAGAAAATCATTCATGCCAACATGAAACTCTCCCATGCCTCCTGGGAAGTAAGCATCGCCGGTTATTAGTTCCATAACTTCTGCAGCTGTTCTTGAATAAGTTGAATGCCCTGAGACATAGCCTGCAAAAGGAGGTGTGACGAAGGTAGGTCTTTGATATGTCCACCAGTTTTCTGCTAGTATCCAACCAACACCCGCCTCATCTGTTTCTGGATCTTCGATGAAATAATGCCCTCTCCATGTATACAGTTTAATTTTATACAGATGTTCGTCGTTCTCCCCAGCTAGCGAATCGCCAGGTAATACTTGCTCAATATATCCTGGAATAAGAGGAATTCCAGCAGCATGATAATTAGGAGATTCTGAGTCGGTACTTTGCCCTTTTTCTGCCATCCACCTAATAATTGAAACAGGTCTAGGGTAGTCATAATAACCTTTTACACTCCAAGCCGCAATGGCAGCATCATGCATTGCGCCAGCTAATGTAAAATAGGTGCGAACATCCCACTCAAGGTCACTGAGAATGGGGCCTTCACCTTGCCACCTCTTTTCAATCAAAGGATGATCTGAAACATAATTTAATATTGTAAACCAATGCCCCGGAGGAGTTTCAGAATCAGGTCCATCTGCCCAAAATTCAGCCAAAATTCTAGCATAATCTCCTCTTGGAACCATCTGTGGCTCATAGGGCAATCCTGTGTAAGGATTCACATCCCAACCCTGCCCAGAATCTCCTCCTTCAAACGTATTGTAGAAATTTGGAAAATCTTCAAATGTCTCAGGTAATGAAGGTGAGTTCCCGATTGATGCAGGAGAAACATCCCACAAAACACCGTCGGTTGGGTCTAAGTGACCCTGCCAAAGGCTAACCATTAAGAATCCCCATTTATATAGGTCTTCTATTCCAGTAAATACTGTTGTATCTATATAAGGCGGGGCTCCTGGGTCCATATAGATTTGATAATCATGTCCGTCTCTTTCCAACACGGTTTTATGACTTTCATCCATTGAAAATGGAATAACTTCTCCCCATTCTGGGCTTAAAAAAGGCGGAGAAATGGAAATAGGGTTCCCTGATTGATCTATGAATTCATCTAAAAATACTTCCTGCCAACGATTTGGGTCCATTAATGTAGGATTGCCTGGTTCATTAACAATGATTTGAGGATTGATGGTTTCATAAAATAGATTGGAATAATTCCCTTGTTGGTTGCTTCCATCCTGAAATCCAAATTCCATAATCTTTGCTGCAATGTAATTACCCAAGGCTGCAGGAGATCCAGTGCTGTAATCCTGCGAGAAAAACCCTGTTGGGTACTCATAATTTGTCATAAGAGAATCAAAGTATGCCAAAGCCTCTTGTGCTCCAGGAGAGAATTGAAACCTTTGTTTCAGTAGTCTGTAACATGCATAGCTAATAGTTTCATGCCTCGCATCATTGACGGCGGCTTGGCCAGATGGCATCACAATTCCTTCGAATGGACAATCAAAACTTCCAACTGTTTTCCCTAATAAATAGGTGCTGGCAGATGTATCATATACAGCCCATGCATCATACATTGCTATGCTAACATGAAAAATGTTGCGTGCATGAATAGTTGGGCGTGCAAAATCCCTTCTTATTGAAAATAAAAGAGCCTCATTCCATTCCCTAGCAACACTTGGCTGGCTTGCCGATGCTACATTAGCAATAGGGAAAATTAGTATAAGCAAAAGTGAAAATGCCTTAAGAGAGTAGCGTGAATTCATAGGCGTCTTTTAGAATTATTTCAATACGTTAAAATAGTAAATAAAACACACCTGTTCAAAAATAGATGTAAGATTATTTCTTAAATATGCCCAAAATAAAAAAATGACAACTAAGTATCGGCACGTAGACAATAATACTTGTTTGAATTCGAAATCCCTAAAACGACTGTCGAATCTCTTTTTTAACGTACTCTAATGCTATTTGAGTAGGAAGCTTCTCTACATTTTTGGTGATATCTATGAGAATCCGATAGAGTTCAACCCCATCTGCGTTGTCACCAACTTTTTGAGCAGAAGCATTTATCAGATTTATCATTTCTTCCTTAGCACTCTTCACAAGCTCCCAAGACGCATTCGACATGTATATTTGTTGGGCAATATTGTGATCATATTCACTTCTAATACTCTTCAACAATTCTGAGTGTAACAGTCTAGCACTCATACCTGACTTATGAATCCTCATAATCAAACTACTAGGGGAAATCCTCTCAAGATAAACAACAACGCGTTCGTAAGCTTGCATCCTAACCGGAGTAATTGCATTCTGATTATTCAGTTTCAAATCAAGTGACCTGAGCTTGTAGTTTTCTTCTAAATAGTTGTTTAGAATAAAATAGATAAATCCGAAAACCACTAACAAAGGAACAGTGTATTTCAGTAACTCAAAAACAGATTCAAACCAGCTCATTTATAATTTTAAGTGTTAGATAATAAGAATACAAACGTAACCCTTTCATTTTTTGTTGCAAACCACATTGTTTTAAAATTAATACTTTATGTTATACTTATAAGATTCCTGTAATTATCAATTTTCTTAGTTTGAGCTCGCTTTCTTTTTAACTTGCCCTCCTAAAATATGCTTAAAAATGTATCGTTTTATTGTTATGTCTTTACTGTTTACACTTACAGGGTCTGTCAACTCAATAAATTCTCAAATCAACTACCCAAGCAGTAAAAAAGAAAAAGTCTCAGATAACTACCACGGATCTATAGTACAAGATCCTTACCGATGGCTTGAAAATGATACATCCGCTGAAACTGCCAATTGGGTTGAGGCTCAGAATAAACTCACACGAAGTGTTCTTTCTCAAATAACATTCAGAGATAAAATTCGTGATAAAATCAATGAACTACTAAATTATCCTAGGTATTCTGCTCCCTCCAAAGTAGGTGAATACTATATTTTTAGCAAAAATGACGGTCTGCAAAATCAATCTATAATTTTTAAGCAAAAAGGTCTTGATGCAGCACCTGAAGTATTAATAGATCCTAATACAATGTCAGATAATGGTACTGTATCGGTTTCTATCACAGGCTACTCAAATGATCATAAATACATGACTTATGCTGTTAGTTCAGCAGGAAGCGACTGGTCAGAAATGAAAATCATGGAAGTAGCTAGTGGTAAAACATTAGTTGATGTTCTTAAATATGTCAAATTCTCAGGTTCAGCCTGGGTAGACGATGGCTTTTATTATTCAAGATATCCTGAGCCTGCTAAAGGCATGGAACTATCGGCTCAAAACCAATTCCACTCTGTTTACTTTCATAAAATCGGAGATACTCAAGACAAAGACCGATTGATTTATGTGGATAAAAAGAATCCACTTCGCTACCATTTTGCCTACGCTACGGAAGATGAAAATTTCCTTTTACTGTCAATCAGTGAAGGTACCGATGGCAATGAAACTTGGTACAGAAATCTCAAAAAAGGTGATACCTCTTTTAAACCATTGCTCTATGGTTTTGATCACTCTTCTTCTGTGGTTGCCAATGATGGAGATGATTTGTTAGTGCTTACAAATGTTGATGCACCAAATTATCGATTGGTGAGAATAAATCCTGAAATGCCCGATAAAGCAAATTGGAAAGATGTTATTCCTGAAGCTTCAAATCTATTGAAAAGTGTTTCGGCTGCCGGAATGAAACTTTTTGCTGAATACCTAGACAATGTAAATACGAAAGTCATTAGATATTCATATATCGGAAATTTGGAGCAGGAGATAACGCTTCCTGCATTAGGTTCAGCAGGAGGTTTTGATGGAGAAAATGATGCGAAAGAAGTGTTCTACACATTCAATTCTTTTAATTACGCTCCAACCATTTTTCGATACGACATTGCATCCGGAAAAAGCATTGAATTCAGAAAAAGCGAAGTTAAGTTCAATCCAGACGACTTTGTTGTAAAGCAAGAATTTGCTAGCTCAAAAGATGGAACAAAAGTGCCCATGTTCATTGTCCACAAGAAAGGAATTAAGCTCGACGGATCAAATCCAACCTTGCTATATGCTTATGGTGGTTTTAATGTAAGTCTTGAACCATCTTTCAGCGCATCTAGAATTCCGTTTCTCGAATATGGGGGTGTTTTCGTGTTAGCTAATCTCAGAGGAGGTGGGGAGTATGGAGAAAATTGGCATAAGGCAGGAATGATGTATAAAAAACAAAATGTTTTTGATGATTTTATTGCTTGTGCTGAATACTTGCAAACACAGAAATATACTTCTAAAGAAAAACTTGCTATTCAAGGTGGTTCAAATGGCGGATTACTTGTTGGCGCTGTGATGACACAAAGGCCTGACTTATTTCAGGTATGCATTCCACAAGTTGGGGTAATGGATATGCTTCGTTTTCAGAAGTTTACAGTTGGTTGGGGATGGGTTGATGAATATGGCTCGTCTGATGATCCTAACATGTTTCCTTTCCTTCTTGGATATTCTCCTTTACATAATATTATGAAGACTGAATATCCAGCAACCATGGTTATGACTGCCGATCACGACGATAGGGTGGTGCCAGCACATTCATTTAAATTCATAGCAACTCTTCAAGCAAATCAACAAGGTAAACAGCCGGTGCTTATTAGAATTGAAACGAATGCAGGTCACGGGGCAGGAACTTCTTTAAATAAATCGGTGGAACAAATTGCTGATATTTATGCTTTTATTTTCCATATGACCAATACAACTATAAATTAATTTATGTCTGAAGAAAAATTTACCGAAGCTGATTTCTTTACAGCTGATGAGATGTATAAGATAGCTTCGCTTGTTAATGAGACAATTTCATCGGTCGAATATCACTATTGGGTCAATAAATCACATGACCAACGGTTTGAAGTCCTTGATTGGATCACTATTCATTTCCATAGTGGCAATAATTTATGGTTAACCGCTGGAGAGGATTCTGATGGAATTAAATTAATGGAAGCAGATATTCCTGCTCTTGATAAAAAACTCCACGAAGAATTTAAAGGCATCGTTACATTAGAAAGCAAGGATGTTTCAAATCATAAAATCTGGAAAGAAACTATTGGAAAAGCCATTACTCCATCACTTATTCATCATGAAAATAGAGCTCTAAATGACACTATTGCGTTGAAATTTGAGGGTGCTGATGATGTTGAGATTTATCTTGGCATAGAAGGTCTAGAAGTCGATTACTACGAAGAAGATTAAGCATGGCAAAGAAGAAAAATCATCCCAAAACAGGAGGCCCAATTGAAAAGGCATTAAATGGAGTTTGCATGGCAAGCGCTCAGATTACAGAAGATAAACTGCCTGTTGGCTTTATGTATCGTGAATCTCCTGAGGAAGACTTAGATTCGGGATGGAGGTTTTTATCAGGTAAAGAAGATGATGATTACCTAGAGAACGAAAATAACTACGGAGTTTTTGACGTTGATTTTATTGTGGGATTAGATTCTGTGGTTCGTAATTATATCCACCTGCCGGTGGGAAGTGAACTTGAACGCAATGGGAATAAGTTTATTCCCTATTCAGAAGAATAGTTGTTTCAAGTTTCAATTCTCACCATTTACCACATTATTCATATAATTGCGACATGAATCAATACTTGGTTGACTTAGATCTTCCACTTGAATTAAATGAGGAGTTCATTCTGTTGGTGCCCGAACAAAGGCAACAAATTGATGAATTAATGGCAAATGGAATTATTTTGTCTTATGCTCTTGCTGCAGACCGCTCTAAAGTGTGGGCAACAATAAATGCCGAAACAGTTGAGGAGGTTCAGGAAATACTTCATACTATGCCTTTGATTCATTTCATGGAACCAACCATCTATGAACTAGAATTTTATAATGCTACAGGTAACGGACTTCCAGCTATTTCGTTAAACTAAGTCTAAATCAAAACGGATCAGCATATTCCGGATTGCTAATCAATTCATAATCAGTCAAAGTTTTAAGAAAAGCCACCAAAGCAGCTTTGTCGTCTGAACTTAGATTTAACCCATTGCTAGGCAGCTGCTGCTGAAAAGAGCCATCCAGCGTAGCTGAAAGTTTTACTCTATCGTAATGATCAATTACCTCTTCTAAGGTATTAAACCTACCATCGTGCATATAAGGAGGTGTTAATTCGATATTTCTAAGAGTTGTAACTTTAAATTTCCCCCTATCGGCGGGATTTCCTGTTACAGCCTCCCTTCCCGAGTCTGTCATTTCAGCATCTGTGTCAAGACCATTATTCATATACCTATCGTTCTCGAAATTTGCACCTCCATGGCAATGCTGGCAATCGGCTCCACTTGCCTCTGGAAATGAAGGGTTAAATTCTGTGAAATAAAGAAAGCGACCTCGCTCTTCTTCCTCACTCAACACAGCATTACCTGATAGATAAGCATCGAACTTAGATTTATTAGAAAATATGCTATTCATGAATTGCTCCATAGCTAGAGATATTCTTTCTTCAGTAATTTCCTTAGACCCGAATGCCCTCTCAAATTGTTGAGGGTAAAGCGATGAATTAATTAGTTTATTTATCACATTAGTTAACGTCTCATCCATTTCCAATGCATCCTCAATAGGCATTAAAGACTGATGCCTAAGTAAAGTGGCTCTGCCATCCCAAAAATATTCATTACTATTCCAAGCCATATTCACAACAGACATTGCTTGCCTTCCTCCAATTAAGCCATCAACACCAACTGAAAACCTATTTATATCTGAAAATGCATTTTCCTGTTTGTGGCAACTTCCGCATGAAATGCTATTATCTCTTGAAAGCAATTTTTCATAAAACAGCATCTTACCAAGTTTTACGCCTTCTTTGGTAAGCAGATTGTCCTCGTGGATATCGGGAGGTGGGAAGTTTCCGTAATTAAGTATATAAGGTTCATTTTGACCTATGAGATTCAATTCTTCAGCTTCATATTTTTTGCAAGAGGCTAGATTTAGCATCAAAAGGCTTAAAATCAATGATTTGAAAAAGTTGTATTTCATCTTCTAAATCTTTTATTATTCACAAACTCTAAGTCTGTTAAGGTTTTTAAAAAAGCTACTAAATCTGTCTTTTCTTGGGAACTAAGATTTAATGGTCGAATTAATTCACTCTTATTTATATGGTCGTTTCCGCCTGAATTATAATGCTCAATAACTTCTTCTAGTGAAACTAATGAGCCATCATGCATGTATGGAGAAGTAAGTTCTATATCCCTCAAGGAAGGAACTTTAAATTTCCCTATATCTGCGTTATTTTGGGTGAATCTAGCTCGCCCTTGATCCACGTATTGTGAAAACAATCCATTATTCTCGAATCCATAATTGGTAAAATTGAATCCACTGTGACAACTAGAACATTGAGTTTTTGAGCTGAAAAATAATTCTTTGCCTCTAATTTCACTTATCCCAAAGTCATGTTCATTTGCTCCGTTTATAAATTTATCGTAAGATGAATTCCCACTAATAAAACTTCGCTCAAAACAGGCAATAGCTCTAATTATAACATATGGATCAGGTTCTCGAGAATAGGCCAATTGAGCATATTTCTTATAGTTTAGGTCATCTTTAATGGCCTCGGCAATAAATAGAATGTTGTTGTTAAATTCATCGTGCTCCTGAATAGGAACTTGAACCTGCATCTCCAGCGTTGGAACTCCTCCAGCTCGAGTAAAATATGGATGGTATCCAATATTGGCGAGCGAAGGCGCATTGCTTCTGCCTATCCTTCCTTCATCTCCTGAGCTAAAAGCAACGTTGTCACTAAAGGCAATATCTGCTTTATGACAAGATCCGCAGCTTACTTTTCCACTGGCAGATAAAATAGGGTCATAAAACAATGCTTTCCCTAATTCCCACCTTTCGATAGTAAAAACATTATCCTCTGGGAATTCCATTTCTGGAAACCCTTCTGGAATATGCATAATTTCTTTTTCAGGTACAAACAAAGCAACATCCTTCCCGCAGCTAGAAAGTGCTGCGGAAAAGATTATTACAGATAAATATATATGCCCTCTGTGAATCATGCTTAGTTCACAACAATTTTCTGAATGCCAATTGTATTAGCTTCAGATTGAACTTTTACAAAATAAATTCCCCTTGATTCAATGTTTAGCATGATGTTTTTTTGAGAATTTGCAATTACCTCATTGATGAGGCGCCCGTCAATACTATATATGCTCAATAAAACATCATCGTAAAAACCTTCATTTAAGTTAACATTTATAAGGCCATTACTTGGGTTTGGGTATACCCTGATTAAGTTTTGCTTATTAAGCTGACCAATTCCTGTTGAGAACCCAGACCCAGGACTAAAAACATAATTCTTGAAGTTTTCTAAAACAGTCAAATCTGTCGCATTTACACCATGATCAATAGGGCCTGCTTGAACGTTAATGCCTCTCAAAACTTCCGTATAATCAGCATCAAGATTGATGTAAATCTCATTTTCTGAGTTTACACCATCTAACATGATTGTTTGAGAAAAGTAGTTCACATTAAATAGACTATGCATTTCAAAACCAGTATTCATCGATACTCCTGCTTTACCCTCTAATGCGACAAAACGGTAACCTGCAGTCCAACCCCAATTCATGGAAGGTGCTTGCGGTGCAAGTGGATGACCCGCAGGCCAAAGAGTCATATCTCCATTATTTGTTGGTGCCTCAACACCTATATGAAATTTAATACCTTCAACAACATCAACGTTATAGCTTCCAAGATTTGCAACAACATTAGCATTGCCTTTTGCTAAAATGTAAACATCACTATTAACCGAGGTTTCTAAACCTCCATCATGAATAATTGTAAATTGAGACATGTAATAGTCAATCCTCGTTATTTCAAATGTTTGTCCTAGGTCATTGCTGGCTAATTCATTAAAGGCAAAAACTTGATCTCCAAGCATATGCTTCACAGTCAAAACAACATCTTTCTGAGCTTGAATCTTGAGAGTAGCTAAAAGAATTACGATAAGTGATAGTAGAGTTTTTTTCATGGTTGTAAAAGAATTTGAGCCTCATATTAAAGAATATATGGCCCGATTTAAAAAATGAAGATTACGTATGTCAAACAGAATCAACGGGCTATAGTTTAATCTATACCTGAATTAGTTCTGTTCGAAAAAACAGAGAAAAATCCAAATCTCAGATGAGATAGGTCTGGTTTTTTTTGTAAAGACTTTTATGTAAGCCCCAATCTGGAGGGTCTCCCCAAATAAAAATAGGGACATTTGCCCTTTTATTAAAAATAATATTGTTTTCAGGGAAATAGGCAATTGATAATGAAAAAGCGTTAAGATTGAAAGCCGATTCCTCGGTTTTGTTTTGGGAATCGTTCAATTTAATGACAGTGAATTCATCCTGGCAGCAATTGCTATCCATTTCTTCCTCATCACATCCACATGCATGTGCATGAAAAGGTAAAGCAGAAATAGAACTTATTTCTCCTCCACAGTAATGCTTAGATATTGTTAACCCAATACTAGGCAACAAATAAATAAGGGAAAGAAATAATATGCCTCCTGCTGTTTTCATCTATTCGTAAGGATTCAAATATAAAGAATTTTCCCGAGTCGGGATTGCTTACCTCTTGCAGTTAGATGAAAGAATTATTTAATTTAATTCCTCAATACTCCAACCTTCCATGAGCCATTTTACATAAGAATTCTCGGTGTTCAGGCTGTGCTGGTTTTATGAGCTCTTTTGCTCGTTTATCCATAATTATCCCAAATAGATTAACTGCGCCGAATTCTGTTACTACCCAATGCAGATGCCCTCTAGTTGTTACTACACCAGCTCCTTTTTTTAAATAAGGCATAATTTCGGACAATCCATGCTTTGTTGTCGAAGGTAAAGCAATGATAGGTTTTCCTCCCTCAGACAAGGCCGCTCCACAAATATATTCCATTTGATCTCCATGGCCCGAATATTTGCAGGTTTCAATAGAATAAGAACAAACTTGCCACGTTAAATCAATTTCAATGGCACTATAAATTTCGGTAACTCGTGGGTTTTGAAAGATAACTCTCTGGTCCGTTTACAAAGTTTACATCTAAAGCTTTAATTATTGGATTGTCATCAACAAAATCATACAGCTTTTTTGTTTCAAGCAAAAATGAGGTGACATATTATCCATTGATTATTTTTTCGCGAGTTATTTATCACTCCCTTGGAGATTAAATCAATTGCTCCGTCAGAGAACATTTTTATATGTATTCCTTGATCTTTAAGAGTCGAAAGGGCCTTTAAAACTGTATTAAGAATACTCCCAATTCCAAGTTGTAAGGTTGCTCTATCATCGATAAGTTCAGCTGCTTTTTCTCGATTTTTTCATGCGCATCTATCTTGGATTCAATATAACTTACTTCAGGTAAAGGTTCATCAACCTACACGGCAAAATCAAAATCAGCAAATGGAACAAAAGCATCACCATGAACGCGTGGCATATTGGGATTTACCTTAGCGATTATCCTTTTTTAGTGCTTCATTGCCGATCTAACCACATCTACTGAAGTTCTCAGAGAGCAACACCATCATC
>JBBEBC010000120.1:0-17625 GCA_040882555.1 Bacteroidia bacterium | reverse complement strand
CCTGAAGCAAAAATTGAATTGCAGCATTTATTCGTGTTCCGATAACCCCGTTTTTACGATTGTCGTCAAGGTTGAAAACATTGGTATGATATGCCAATCCGAAACCTGACCTGAGATGTAGATCAACAACTCTCGATTTACTTAATGGAAAACTTACGTAAGGGATGAGCGACCAAGCGGAACCTAGCTTACTGTTATTGAAGTTTAGCCATTGAAGAGCTGCCCCAGCGTGAGGGTAATTGAAAAACTTTTCCCATTCTTTAACACCAGAAAAATTATATCGGTAGTAAATCTCATATGCTGGAACATGCCCTGTTACCAGCTGGTCCATATCCTGCTTGTGCTGAATAATGAAACCGTAATGATATCTTAAACCAAAAGCTGTTGGGTAAACGGCAAGTTGAGAGAATGAAGCTTGAGAAAAGCATAGAATAAACAGAGCAAGGCTGAAGAGTTTCCTGTATTTTTGGGCCGTCTGTGTAATCATAATTTATGCAAATGTAAACGAAATGCAGACCTATAGCGTATGTCGAAACTAAAGGAAAAAACAGAAGCCTTCTCAAGATTACTTGGAATCATGGATGAATTGAGGGAAAAATGTCCTTGGGATATGAAGCAAACTATGGAATCTTTGAGGCATTTGAGCATCGAAGAAACCTACGAGCTTTCAGATGCAATTCTTGGTGGCGATCTTCAAGAGGTGAAAAAGGAATTGGGTGATGTGCTCCTGCATATCGTGTTTTACGCTAGGATTGGTTCCGAAACGAATGATTTTGATATGAAAGATGTCATCGATTCGCTTTGCGAAAAGCTTATCAGGCGTCATCCGCACATTTATGGCGATGTGAAGGTGAGTGGAGAGGAAGAGGTGAAAGCCAATTGGGAGAAAATCAAGTTGCAAGAAGGAAATCGTTCTGCTTTGAGCGGAGTGCCTAAATCTTTGCCTGCCATGATTAAAGCTACTCGTATTCAGGAAAAAGCCAGAGGTGTTGGGTTTGATTGGGAAGAAGAAGCTCAGGTCTGGGAGAAAGTAAAAGAAGAATTGGATGAGTTTAAAGCTGAAGCCGATAAAAATGAGCAAAATAAGATGGAAGCAGAGTTTGGTGATCTCCTATTTTCTCTCATTAATTTCGCCAGGTTTAAGAATATCAATCCAGAGGATGCCCTTGAAAAAACAAACCGGAAGTTCATTCACCGCTTCTCATATTTAGAGGAGAAAGCAGCAGCAGCAGGTAAATCTCTCGATGAAATGAGTCTTTCAGAAATGGATGTATTCTGGAATGAGGCTAAAAATATTCCTCATAAGTAAGTGGTAACAAGTCTAGTATTTTAAAAAATAACTAACCTTAGTTTTTAGTTTGATAATCTTCGTGATAATCGCCTAACGGCGGAAGGTCTGCTGAGTGCCTCGAAAACCACTTGGTAATTTTCTGGGTCAGTGGCAAACTGCTGACCCTCATCAGCAAGCCTCACTCTATTAGATTCATTTTCAAACAGAAGCATCATTTCAGCAATCTGCGACGATTTTAAGGTTCCAAGAGATAGAAGGTCTCGCGCAGTGACATATCTCTGACGCTCTTGGTCGATATTTCCTAATAACTGCATTTGCTCAGTAAACTTATCATTGCTCATTCCCATAAAATTGGTTGTCGGCTGAGTTCTTAAAGGAATTCCTCCTTGTACCTGATCTCTATTATTAGATTCACTCTCAAATTGCTCTGTCTTAACAAGAATGGGTTGGTTAGCGTAATTTATAACGTAATGGCTAATCAAGCCTTCCTGAAGAAATAAATCGCCTTTAAAAACGGGTTGTTCAATAGTGGAGTTACCAACGGTTTTGAGTTTTCTGAGGTTGATGTTGCAGTTGCCAGGTTTTATTTCAGTTATAACTAACACTGAACTTGGTTTTGAGTATTCAGTAGTTCTAACTGTAGACACGAAAAAGGCAGAATCTCCAAGACTTAAATGGAGTTCTGCCAACTGTGCTGATGAGTAAAATGCTGAAAATGATATGAAGATGAAAATAGATAATGCTCGCATAATGGTTATAAATATACTATGTTTGAAGACAAAGATAATGCCATGCAAAAACCAGAATTAGGAATGATGTTGCGCGATGATGCGTTAAAAGGTAAAGTTATAGTTGTTACTGGCGGTGGAACTGGTTTAGGTCGTTCTATGACAGAAATGTTTCTCAAA
The DNA here is from genome assembly GCA_040882555.1 of Bacteroidia bacterium. Lineage (GTDB taxonomy): Bacteria > Bacteroidota > Bacteroidia > M30B66 > M30B66 > M30B66. Next base: position 15,426 of record JBBEBC010000120.1, on the reverse strand, counting down.
CTTGGTGCTTCAGTTATGATTACTAGTCGTAAGGAAGAAGTGCTTAAGAAAACATGCGCAGAACTCAAGGAAGCTACCGGAGGAAATATTATGTACGCTGTGTGCGATGTCAGGAAAATGGATGAGGTAGAAGCAGCTATAGAAAAAGCTTGGAAAGAAATCGGACCCATTAATGGTTGGCTCAATAACGCTGCAGGTAACTTCATCTCTCCAACCGAAAGGTTGAGCCACCGAGCATTCGATACCATTGTTGACATAGTTTTAAAAGGTAGCTATAATTGCACCTTGGCAATAGGAAAGCGATGGATTGCCGAAAAAATCAACGGTAGTTTTTTAAATATTGTTACCACTTATGCGTGGACAGGTTCTGGATATGTTGTGCCATCAGCTTGTGCAAAAGCTGGAGTGTTAGCATTAACCAGAAGTTTAGCAGTTGAATGGGCTAAATACGGTATTAGAAGTAATGCAATAGCTCCAGGACCATTTCCTACCCAGGGCGCGTGGAGTAGATTGTTTCCAGAGGAAGTTGCTAAGAAAATTGATCCACTTTCAAGAATTCCAATGAAGCGATTCGGTGAACATCCTGAGCTAGCGAACCTTGCCGCTTATCTGATGTCTGATTTTTCGTCTTTTGTTAATGGTGAAGTTGTTACAATTGATGGAGGTGAATGGCTTCAAGGCGGAGGAGAGTTTAACAACCTATCTCACATTCCTGAACCTATGTGGGATCAGATTGAGCGAATGGTAAGAGGTAAGAAAGATTGATTTTACTATTAATTTTAACTCTTTCTTATAATCCGTTATTCTGATTATTTTTGAATTTACTTTTGCATACTAATCTAACATGCTCATTATGAAGTCATTTTTACCAAGCATCCTTTCTATTTTGGTTTTCAGCTCTATAGTTCAGGCTCAAAATCCTTCTTCCACAGGATATACTCCAAAGGAAACAGATGCTAAACAGAAGCTTCTTGACAAGGGGAAGGATTACGATGTGAATTTTGATATTTCTAATCACGAAGCTTTCTTTCTTGAAGGAGAAGATTCTCTGTTCTCTTATTTATATCATCATCTTGAAATTACCGAAGAAGCATATAATGCAAACCTTGTAGCTAACGCTATGATTGGATTTCAGGTTAATTTCGACGGAAATGTTCAGGAATCTTATTCTATCAGTAAAGTGGGTTTCGGTATTGATGAACAGCTTATTAAAATTTTAGATGAACTTGAATTTGTTCCTGCTACGCAGGGAGATATTCCCTATCGTTCTGAGATTGTTTTTGAAATACCAATCAAAGCAGGTTATCTCTATAACTTGAAAAAATAAAGATTAAGTCTACCGAAATGCAAAGCGGCGCATAAAACCTGAGTTTTATGCGCCGCTGCTTTTTTAAGCTCTTTTATTATTCACCCAAAATGGTAACGCTTCCTTTCTGAAGATCTTCTTCATCAACATGCTTGAGACTTGCAACGTAGAAATAAGTTCCGTCAGGAAGCTTGTCCCCATTCATGTCATTTCCGTTCCACTCGAAATAAGGATTCAAAGATTCATACACTTTAATTCCCCATCTGTTCCAGATGGTGATTGCAAATTCATCATAAGTAAAGGTCTGACCAGCAGTAAACACATCATTAAACCCATCGCCGTTAGGTGAAAACACATTCGGCAAAATTAACGGCTGGAAACATGGCTTAATGCTCACATGGAATGAATCAACCACAATACATACTTCGTTTTCAAAAAGGAGATTTACAAAATACCAACCCGAATCACTTACTAGTATAAAAGGGTCAGTTTGTCCAGTACTCCAAATATACAAGGCAGCAACCGTATCAGACATCAGCATGACTTCTTCTCCTTCACAAATACTCAACTCATACACCTTGCCTGAATCAGGATAGGCTACTTTAACAGTAACAGAATCAATGCTTTCACAAGCTAGTCCGCCAAAGTTGGTAACTCGAATATAATACGTTGTAGTAGTGTCGGGAATTACCTCAAATTCTCTGTCTTGAGAAATTACATCATCACCTTCTGACCAGTAAAATTGATAGTTATTCCCATCTGTTGTACTCAGAAAAACAGGCTCGTCGGCACAAATCGTAGTATCGTTATTTGTCAAAATTTCCGGTGGTGGTCTTACTGTAATATTCCTGTTTGAATTTCTGTTACCACACTCATTTACAGTAGACATAGTTATCACAGCCGTTCCCGGCTGCGAAAAATATAGAATGGCATTATTGCTTAGCGAATCTATTATGCTTCCTGGGTTAATTCCCCATTCGTAATAGGTGTTCTCACTTAATGGAACATTGTATTCAACAGAATCGCCCACGCAAACTTGGGTTGGTCCAATAACAGTTGCAGAAGGCAAATCACGGACTTCAACTATCGCCAAATCTGATCCCGGACCAACACATCCGAAATTGGTCTCTGTTACACCAATGGTAAAGTTTCCAGAACTATTGAACAAGATTGGATTAAAAGGACCTCCTTCGAAGAAGTTAGCATTGTTATTTAAAGACCAAACATAACTCGAGCTTGGGTTGTAAGGACTAAGCCTAAAAAACAGTGCTTCATCCAAACAAATGGTGGTATCGCCATCAAAATTTAGACTAAAGCCAGTATTAGGATCAACTATTCCTATAGATAATGGTGTTGGGTTAGGCGCTCCAATGGTTAGCCTCACGAGTGTGCCAAGATAATCCCAAGGCTGGTCAGAATTCGTAGCAACTATTCGCAGGTAGTAAGTGCCGGGTATTAACCCTACCGTGCCTAACAATGGTAAAATAGGTATGTTCAGTTGCACCGTTGTATCTTCAAGGGCTGCTACACTTCCAACAACTCCAGTATTTATTACTCCAAAGCTCATGAAATCAAGCAATTGAATTTGGAATTCGTTAGGAGGGAAATATTCCGCCGGCGGCGGATCTATACCAACATCCACACTGAGAAGTGTGTCTCCTCCATTTTCATTATCAATGCAAAAAGATACATCTACACGGTCGTTCGTTTCTATATCACAATTGCGAATACAAAAGGGTCCATATACATTTCCTATGGCAGCAGGACTGCTGGAAATCACCCTTATATAATAATTGCATCCAGGAGGAATCGGCTGTTGTTGAGGTTGCACTAAGCCCGGAACATTTCCACGAGGAATGGTGCCTGGAGGGTAAGTTCCGTCATCATTAATAAAACCTAATACATTCGGATTGGCTGGAAACAAACCATTAGAATCAGACAATTGAGCAACATATGTGTTATTTAAAAATACGCCCAAAGAGTTAAAAGGCACATCTATAACACTACCAATGCAGATGGTATCACTTGGATTTGAAACTACTGCTGGTTCTAAGGTGAAAATTTGATTGGGACAATTTTCCACCTCAATGCAAATGGTAGTATCAGAAACTAAAACAGGTGTAATGTCTATTCGCATTACCCTCAACGTATAACAATTGCTGGGATTGAGATTCGTGGGAGTAGGTAAGGTAAAGAGAATTTGATTTGTATTTTCGTTATTTAATTGAAAGATTCCCAATGAAGTGTAATTGGTAAAATCTCCAAACATATTTGAAAATTGAACTTCATAAAATCCTGTACCGCATAAAGGAACTGGATTACTAAAGAAGAGCAACATTCCATCGCCCCGGCAAACGGGGTTTGGAGTTATACTATCAATCTCTAGTCTTATATTATATATTTCAGGGGCATATCGTCCAACAACCCGAATCCCATCCACTCCGAATGAAACGGTTGGTGTAACTGCCGTTGAGGTATTTTGCCATCTGAAGCCAAATCTCAAATCATTCACATTATCAAATGCTTCATTGAAGAATTCGATGTATCTCCACTTCACCTGATTTGAAAAACTTCCATTTGGCACAGCTGTCCAAGGACCGCCATCAGCCTGGTAATAAAGCGAAGCATTCGCTCCGGGAGCTCCAACTGCAGTGTAGTAAAATGCAATCCTAACAGAATCAAGTCCTAAGGTGCAAAAAGCTTCTGTACTAGTAAAGCGATCAGAAGCAGCAGAAGGATTAAAATTAGCATTCGATATGTTCGAATTTACTGCTGCTACAGAATCATGGATATGCAAATACCTGCTAAAAGGAGCAAAATTTATTAGTCCTCCCGTTGTACTATCCTGACTAATTGTATTGGGATACGTTGGTGCGCCGTTGTAACTATTATTTACAATCCATTGATTGTTTCCTGTATTTGTGCCAACTTCACCAGTTGTATTCAGTGAAAACGTACTAGTTCCATTTTCGAAATCTCCAGAGTAAACTAACTGACTTTGGGCACTTCCAAGAGTGCTAGCAAGCAGCAACAGTCCAGTAATAATACATTGCAAGTAGTTTTGTTTCATACGCATGCAGGCTGATAACTTAACAGAAAGGTTGATTAAACAATCATTTGCTAATTTAGATAAAAATGAATTGAATTGATAACAAACAAACTATATCTGTATCAGGTTCATTTCTTATTAACTTTACACTTCAAGATGCTTAACCGAATAGTCATTTTTCTGTGCTTTTGCCTGTTGCCGTTTACGGCTTCAGCAACGCATCTTATGGGTGGCGAAATTACGTGGTCGTGTGAAGGTAACGGGAATTATATTTTTACTTTAAAACTATACAGAGACTGCAGTGGAGTTCCTTTGCAATTGCCAGTTAGCCTGAGAGTTCATAATCATCCTTCCGTTCAAGGAATACCTCTTCAACTTGTTAGTCAAACTGATATTTCTCCTCAATGCAATGGAGCTGGTCCAAGTATTACTTGCGAGGATCAATCGCCCGGTTCTGTTGAAGAATTTGTTTTTCGCTCTAATGCCATCAATCTCGCTGGAATTCCTCCACCTGAAGGTTGGATTTTTACTTTTGATGCATGTTGTAGAAACAATGCTATCACCAATCTGATCATAAATCCTAATGAAACGGGCTTTACTCTTAGAGCTATTATGTATGCCTACAACGGAGAAAATACTTCTCCTTGTTTTGATAGCTCGCCGGTTTTTACTCAGCTTCCTGCAGTTATTATTTGTGTAGATAATCCATTCACCTACAATCACAACGCTTACGATGTAGACAAAGATTCTCTCGTTTATTCATTTGCTCAGCCCTTAGATTGGCTCGAAGAAGCAGCGTTTAATGCCCTTACTCCAGGACCAATTCCCTGGCAAAATACGTTTAGTATAAATTCACCTTTTCCAGGCCCAACGTTAAACAATAGTGTGCCCGCAACGCTGAATTCACAGTCCGGAGAAATACAATTTACCCCACAAATAACAGGTAATTTCGTAACAGTAGTCAAAGTTCAATCCTATCGATGCGGTCAATTAATAGCTGAGGTTTTTAGAGAGATTCAAGTTGTAATTATCGATTGTGGAGATAATTCACCTCCAGACATTACTGCGCCTTTTCAGGATCCAAACACAGGACAGCAGACCTCATTCACGACAATTGTGCAAGCTGGAGATCCCGTTAGTTTTACAATGACAGCAGCAGATAATGACATTTCAATAATCGGTATTCCGCAAACAATGTCTATCACTGCGTCTGGAGGTCAATTTGGAGCTGGCTTTTCTGATCCTGACAATGGCTGTGCATTTCCTCCTTGTGCAACCTTAAGTCCTGCTCCTCCAACGGTGCTTCTGAATAACGAAACAATTACGTTTAATTGGCAGACTTCCTGCGACCATGTAGCGATCATCAACGATTGCTTTGTTCCTTCCAGCACTTACACGTTTGTAATCACATTTCAGGATGATTTTTGTCCAACACCTTTTTATAGAATTGCTACTATAGCCGTTGTTGTTACCGCTCCGCCTGTATTAGTATCTCCCAATTTAAACTGTATTGACGTTGATGCAGATGGAAATACCACCTTAACCTGGACTCCGGTTACTGATCCTGATGGGTATTTCGATAGTTATCATATTTTCTCTTCTACAAGTCAGAATGGTCAGTTTACAGCTGTTGATAGTATTTTTGACTTAAACCAATCAACATACAATCATATTGGTGCAGGTGCTGATAATCAGTCTATTTACTATTATATTCAAACCCGTTCAGGTTGCGGTGGGCAGGTTTTTTCACCTCCGGTGGATACATTTCAAAGCATCTATCTTGATGTAAATGATATCGGAGCAGGCATTATAGACTTACAATGGAATGCATTGGGAAATCCACTTCCAGCAGGCGCGCAATTGCCATATCAGATTGAAAGAGCATACGACCCTGATCCTTTTGTTGCATTCGCTACGAGTAACCCTACTGTTTATCAGGATAATATGACGGGCTGTTTACAGGAAATATTTTATGAGATTTTTTTGAATGATGCCTCTGGCTGTGTCTCTTCATCAAATGTTGCAGGAGGTCCATTTAGCAATGATGAACCTCCAGAGCCGCCTGTTATTGATTCCATTTCAGTTCAAATTAATGGAAATACAGTGTATTTAGGTTGGGAAGCCTCGCCTTCGGCGGATACTGAAGCTTATATTATTTATAAAATCGAGAATGGTATCACTACAGTTGTTGATACAGTGCTGGGAATAAATACAACTTCTTACATAATTAATGATGCAAACCCTTCGGCAGGAACAATTACCTATTTTGTTTCAGCATTAGATGAATGTTTAGAAGAAGGCCTGCCGGCCGACGCCCACACAACCATACTTCTCGATTATGAGGTGAACTCGTGCAATGGCTCTGTTGATTTAAGCTGGTCAGAATATTCTTCTTGGCCAGGAACCGCTGATTCTTACAATATTCTTCAAAGAATTGATGATGGCAACTTCATCTTAGTTAGCAATGTTCCTGGAAGCGCTTCTTCTTCTACAGTTCCTGATTTAGTTCAAGGTTCTACCTACTGTTTTATAGTGCAAGCTGTTTCATCGGCAGTACCTGCCACAAGCACCTCAAATACAGTCTGTTTTGTTGCCGATGTTCAGGACTTACCCGATTTTACTTATCTCCGCAACGCTACTATTTTAAACTCAGGTGCAGCCTATTCAGCATGTATCATAGATACTTCAGCAGATATTTCGAGCTTTAAAGTATTGAGAGCAAATTACCCAGGTGCCATATTCGACACCCTCTATTCAGGCTTTATCCCGCCAAATACTCGGCAGGTAGATTATATCGACTATTCTGTTTTATCTTTTCAGCAAAGCTATACCTATAAGTATTTGGTAATTGACAAATGCAATAATGCAAGTGGTATTTCCAATACAGGAAGAACCATTTTACTTCGAGCTTTGGCTCAGGATGGCTTCGTTAATAAACTCAATTGGAATTCATATGCAGAGTGGGATGGAGGTGTTGGTAAATACCGCCTCTTCAGATCATTAGATCAAGGGCAAAATTTCGTAAACATCGGAGAATTTGATGCCGACACCAGCTTCATTGATATTGTAGCTAATGAAGTGGATAGTTTAATGGAATTCTGTTATTACGTAGAAGCCGTTGAATCTGAAATTAATAGCTTTGGAGTTAGAGATACCAGCAGGAGTAATAAAGTATGCGTTATTCAAAAACCAACGGTATGGATTCCAAACGCATTTAGACCGACAAATTTGCAGGGTAACAATATTTTTAAGGCGCAGGGCCTTTACGAGAAACTTGCCATAAACCACAATTTTAGTATTTATAACCGTTGGGGAGAGTTGCTTTTTGCGACAGGTGATCCAACCGAAGGTTGGAACGGAACTTATCAAAACGCCTATGTTCAGTCAGGGATTTATGTCTACACTCTGAAATTTGCCCTTCCTGATGGAAGTTCTGTCAACAGAAAGGGTGCAGTTATGCTTCTTGATTAAAATTAAAAACCCCTTTAGCTTTTCGTTTGCTAAAGGGGTTTTAGTTGTCCGACTAGGGGTCGAACCTAGACTCTTCTGAACCAAAATCAGACGTGTTGCCAATTACACTATCGGACAATCGTGGCGGCAAAAATACTAAATCATTCAATATTTCAAACTTTGAAAGCATCATTTATTTACAAGAGGCTCATTTTTCTGAGTTCCAGCTAAATAAATTTCAATTTAACGTATTTTGAGCATACTTTCATAAGTATAGTAAAAACTTTCCTATCAATACTAGATGTATTGGTAAGTGTTTGCTATTTTCGTCGCGTTTATCTTATGTATCTATACAAAGATTTATCACAAAGTATCTGATGAAACAATATAAAACGCTTAACAACGCCTTCGGCTGGCTGGCATTTGCCATAGCCATGTTCACTTACGGATCAACCATAGAACCAACAGCCAGTTTTTGGGATTGCGGCGAATTTATAGCTACAGCCTATAAATTACAGATTGGTCACCCTCCCGGAGCTCCGTTTTTTATGATTCTTGGAAGAGTTGCAACCCTCTTCGCATTTGGAGACACCTCTCAAGTGGCTTTTACCATGAATCTTCTTTCTGCACTAATGAGTGCTTTAAGTATTCTTTTCCTTTTTTGGACTATTACCCACTTAGCCAGAAAAATCTTCATGAGAAACTCTGAAGAACTGAGTACTGGTAACCTTATCGCTATTTTGGGAAGCGGATTAGTTGGTTCTCTAGCCTACACCTTTTCTGATACCTTTTGGTTTTCAGCTGTTGAAGGCGAAGTATATGCAACATCTTCATTTTTTACCGCCATCGTTTTCTGGGCAGTATTGAAATGGGAAGAAGTAGCAGATCAACCTCATGCCGACAGATATATCATCCTAATTGCTTACTTGATGGGTATTTCAATAGGTATTCACTTATTGAACTTGCTTGCCATTCCGGCGATAGCCTTTGTGTATTACTTCAAGAAATTTAAGCCTACGCGAAAAGGAATTATTACCACAGGAATTGTGGGTATGCTTATTCTAGGGCTAATACAGTTTGCCTTCATTCCAAAAGTTGTTGGAATCGCAGCGAATTTTGAAATCCTTTTTACTAATTCCATGAGTTTGCCCTTTGGCACTGGTGCCATCGTGTATATTTTAATCTTAGTTGCATCAATTATAGCTTCTCTTGTATTTAGTGCTAAGCAATCAAAGCATATCACTTTTGCATCATTAACTACACTTCTTTTGCTTACGATGGGCTTCCCCGGCATTCTTGCCGTAGGAATCCTGGCCTATTTCATCTATGGCACTCAACCCAATTTTGTTTTAGCTAACACCCTCACGCTTTGCATCACAGTCATGCTTATTGGCTATGGAAGTTATGGAATGATTCTAATTCGTTCTGCTGCTGACACTCCAATGGATGAAAATAATCCTGAGAATGTTTTTACACTTCTCAGCTATCTTAATCGTGAGCAATATGGTACGAGACCTTTAGTGTATGGACAGTATTTTAACGCTAAACTTCACCCAGATCCTAAAAAACGATATAAGGAAGGTAAAACCGTTTACTCGCCTGATCAGAGAACAGGAAAATACGAAGTAGTGGCAACTCCTAAAGACACCGAAACTCCTAATTACGATCCTGAGTTTTCTACTGTCTTTCCCAGAATGTGGAGTAGTCAAGCTCACCATATACGAGGGTATAAAACCTGGGCAGGGTTAAAAAACACGGATAAAAAGCCATCTTTTGGTCAGAACTTGACCTTCTTCTTCAAGTATCAATTGGGCTTTATGTATTTCAGGTATTTTGCCTGGAACTTCGTTGGAAGGCAGAACGATATTCAAGGTCATGGCAGCATTGCCGATGGAAACTGGAAGAGTGGTATAGGCTTCGTCGATGATGGAATGCTCGGAACGCAAGACAATCTCCCTCCGTCAATTGGAGGCAATAAGGCTAACAATAAATTCTACTTTCTTCCACTGCTTCTCGGAATCTTAGGAATGGTCTATCAATACAATAAGACCAAACGCGATTTTTTTGTGGTTATGCTATTTTTCATCTTCACAGGAATTGCCATTATTATGTTCCTGAATCAATATACCATGGAACCTCGTGAGCGTGACTATGGTTTTGCAGGTTCCTTCTATGCTTTTACCATTTGGATTGGCCTAGGCGTAGCTGCTATTTATGACTCTTTAAAGAAATTTGCACCTGCTCAGATTGTTGCACCTGCTGTTACACTTCTTTGCGCTTTAGCCGTGCCCGGCTTGATGGCAAAAGGAGGCTGGGATGATCATGATAGGTCTGACCGGTATACTGCTCGCGATTATGCAAGTAATTACCTTCAAACCTGCGCACCCAATGCAATTCTCTTTACAAACGGTGATAATGATACATTCCCACTGTGGTATGCTCAGGAAGTTGAAGGTATAAGAACAGATATTCGAGTAGTTAATTTGAGTCTTTTAAATACCGATTGGTACATCGATCAAATAAAACGTAAAGCCTATGATTCTGATGCCGTTCCACTGTCGCTAACCCAAGACAAATATCGCCAAGGTAGAAGAGACCAAGTCATAATTTATGAAGAAAAAGGTCTGAAAGGTTATCAGAACATTCGCGAAATGGTTGATTTTGTTGCAAGTGATGATTCACAAAACAAGCTTAGATACAGTGGACGCGAATTTGAATATTTCCCAGGTGGTAAATTTAGTATCCCTGTTGACTCCGCTGCTGTGGTTAAAAATGGAACTGTGCCGGTAGAATTGGCAAGTAGAATTGTAGGTTCAGTTGACTTTGAGATAGACCGAAGTTATGTACTAAAGTCTGAGCTAATGATTCTTGATTTGTTAGCTACAAACAACTGGGAACGCCCGGTTTATTTTGCTATCACCGTTGGTGACGATAGCTATTTAGGGCTAGAGAATTATTTTCAATTAGAAGGTCTAGCTTATCGCTTGATTCCAGTATATAATCCTCCAGGAAGAGGAGATAATTATGGTAGAGTTGATACAGATAAGATGTACGACAACATAATGAACAAGTTCAAGTGGGGTGGTGTAGATAAAAAAGAGATTTATATGGATGAGAATAATATCCGTATGACGATGAATCTACGAAGCAATTTCGATAGGTTAGCTACAGCATTAAACGCCGAAGGCAAAAAGGATTCAGCAGTAAAGGTTCTGGATAAAGCCTTTGAAGTTCTTCCAGAGAAAAATGTTCCGTTTAATTTCTTTACTGTTCAACTTGCTGAAGATTATTATCAAGCAGGAGAAATTGAGAAGCCTGATCAAGTGATTAAGCGATATGCTGATATTCTTGAACAAGAGCTAACGTATTATTTCAGTCAAAAGCCTGCCATCTACAAAGAGTTTGATAGTGATGCTCAAAGAAGCATGTCTATCTTAAGATATATGATTGATGTTTGTAGAAGAAACAAGCGTGATGATTTGATGAAAGATCTTGATGCTCGTTTCAGAAGACTGGAAACATCTTACATGGCAGCTTCAGGAACTGTTGTTGACAGAGCTAGATAGAACACATGAAAGCACGTCCTCCATTTCTACTCAGAACAGCTTTTCCGGGTAGCATCTGGAGAATGCCTCAAGGCAAAAATCAATTGTATTTAACTTTTGATGATGGTCCTCATGAAGATGTAACTGCTTTTGTGGCAGATCAGTTGGCTAAGTATGATGCTAAAGCTACTTTCTTCTGCATTGGAAAGAATGCTAAGGCTCATCCCGAATGGCTTTTGAAGTTGAGATCGGCTGGGCACTCTTTGGGAAACCATACGTTTAATCATGAAAATGGGTGGAAGACCAAAAGAAGTACTTATTTAGAAAGTGTTTCAGATTGTCATTCTCTAATAAATTCACCCTTGTTTAGACCTCCTTACGGAAGAATAACACCTCTGCAATTTATCTCACTAAGAAATAGATATAGAACCATCTTCTGGGACGTTTTAGCAGCAGATTATGAGAAGAGCCTTAGCGCTGATGATTGCGTTAAACGTGTGCTACAAGCTACACGTGATGGGTCCATAATTACTATGCATGATTCTGAGAAAGCATGGCCTCGATTAAAGCTCGCTCTTCCTATTATTTTAAATACCTTAACATCGAAAGGATATTCATTTAAGGCAATTCCTGAGTCGTACATTATCTAAATAGAAAAAAACTCCGTTAATTGCAGGTATGGAAAGTGTGAACGAAGATTTGTCATTTGATGCAATCAGACCTTTTTATGATCAAGAGGTTGCTCCTGCCATGCAAAGATTGTTATCAGAGAAGTCTTTTTATACTGCTTTGAATTATATTTTTCCTGAAGTGCCGGAAGAAGAATTAATTAAAAAGTTAAATCAAATCCATTCGATACAACAATTTCAGAAAGAAATAATAGCACCAGCTGTATATTCTGTAGTTGAATCTTCCACCAAAGGATTAAGCATTTCGGGACTTGAAAACCTGAATAGAGAGAAGGCCTATTTGCTCATTTCAAATCATAGAGATATAGTTCTTGATTCAGCTTTTTTAAATGTGAAGCTTTTCTCTAATGATTTCCCTACAACTCGGATTGCCATTGGTAGTAATCTGCTTCAGCGACCTTGGATTGAAGATTTAGTAAGAATGAATAAGAACTTTATTGTTCACAGAGATGTTCATTCCCGCCAGGCTTATATATATTCCATGCGCCTTTCGGGCTATATACGTCATTCACTCTTAAACGAAAATACGTCTGTTTGGATAGCTCAGAAAGAAGGCCGAACCAAAGATGGGAATGATCGAACGCAAGCCGGATTATTAAAGATGTTTGGAATGAATTCTGAGACCGAAGACATGGTTGAAGCATATCATTCATTGAATATTGCTCCTGTTTCTTTATCCTATGAAATTGAGCCTTGCGGCGGAATGAAGGCATATGAGAAATACATAACTTCCTTAAAAGGCGAATATCAAAAAGCTCCTGCTGAAGATTTAATCAGTATGCAAAATGGAATTTCTAAGCAGAAGGGAAGAGTACATTTTGAATTTAGTGCTCCCTTGAACAAATCTCAAATAGAAGAAGCATTTTCTTCGGGTAAAAAAAATGAATCTGTTAAAAATTTAGCCGAAATAATTGATCAGGTAATTATTAGTAATTATAAATTATTTCCTTTCAATTTTGTCGCATACGACATGTTGAATAAGACAAATAGATTTATAGATCAATATTCAGATGAGAATATTAATCAATTTAATAGAGTTTGTAAAAGTGAATTAATGGAATACGGAGCTGAAGCAGAAGCTATCTTGCCTTATTTATTAAATATTTATGCAAACCCAGTTTTAAATAAAATAAAAAGGGATTTAATTTAATTAATCAATGAATTGCTCTCTTTTATGAGCACCATCACAGAAGGGTTTAGTGCTTGACATGCCGCAACGACATAAAGCTACTACGCCTTCTTTTTGAATCATTTCACCTTTGTATTCAATTGTACAACCTTCGCTTAGAATTAATGGACCCGAGCCCATTACTTTTACAATTGTTTTTTCTTCTTTATTCATAGTTTCTTTATTATTGTCTGATGAGGTATCCGAACTTTCCATATAATAGGTTAAAGCTCCAGAGGGGCATTTTTTAACTGTGTTTAAAATCTGGTCCGCACTTTCATGCTCCAATTCTATCCACGGCTTTCTTTTTGAATCAAAAACCAAAGGTGAGTTTTTTACACAATTAGCCGAGTGTATGCAAAGAGAAGGCTTCCATACTACGACAAATTCATCCTTTTTATAAAGCTTTTCAGTCATTTTTAAATTCGTATTTAATTAATGTTTTTTCCCAATCGGATTTAATCTTTTCAAAATCATTTAAAGATATTACTTTAATACCATCCTGCGAAGCAGAAATTAAATCTTGCAAAAATAATTTTTCGGGATATAATTTACATTCAATTTCCGATACTGCAAAATACTTTCCAGTCCTCTTTATTTCAATAAAGTTCCCATTGTTCAATATTTCAAAAATTGTATTTTCATCAAAATAGGCTCTGTATTGAGGATAATCCATCATATGTTTGTTTAATCGAACAAAGCAAATTAAAAACTGTTCGATTGCCTAATTCTAAAGTATAATATGAATAAGTCTAAATCAGTTATTGTCATTGGTTCAGGTTTTTCAGGGTTATCTGTTGCTGCATGTCTTGCTCAAAAAGGATATGATGTAACTGTGGTTGAAAAGCATGATAGAGCAGGAGGTAGGGCTAGGAAATTTTCGGAAAAAGGTTTCACGTTCGACATGGGGCCAAGTTGGTATTGGATGCCAGACGTATTTGAGAAGTACTTCAATCGTTTTGGAAAAACTACTTCCGACTTTTATCAGCTCGATCGACTTGATCCTTCGTATTATGTCTATTGGGATAAGGATGATTTCACGCCGGTGCCGGCTGATATTGACAAACTCTATGATTTATTTGAACAACATGACCCAGGTAGTGGGCTAAGGCTAAAAAAGTTCTTAGACGAAGCACAGTATAAATATGAAGTGGGAATTAATAAACTTGTTTATAAGCCAGGTAGAAGCCTTGGTGAATTTGCTGATTTAGAATTGCTTAAAGGTGTTTTTAAACTGGATGTCTTTAAAAGTTTATCGAAACATGCTCGAAAAGTAACCCAACATCCTCGTTTAATACAGATCCTCGAATTTCCAGTGCTGTTTTTGGGTGCTAAACCACAAGATACACCTGCATTGTATAGTTTAATGAATTATGCTGATTTGGTTTTAGGTACCTGGTTTCCAAAGGGGGGCATGATTGAAATTGTTAATGCCATGGTTAAAATAGCGGAAAACCAAGGTGTTAAATTCTTGTTTGATTTTCCAGTTGATGAATTGGTCATTGAAAATAGCACAATAACAGGCGTAAAGTGTGGAGATAAAATACTTTCAGCTGATGTGATAGTTTCTTCGGCCGATTACCACCACACTGAAACAAAGCTTTTACCAAAAAAATTTAGGTCGTATTCTGATAAGTATTGGGATAAAAGAGTCATGGCTCCTTCGAGCTTATTGTATTATATAGGTGTAAACAAGAGATTGAAGAATTTGGCTCATCACAACCTGTTTTTTGATAAGCCATTTGAAAAACATGCACATGAAATCTATACCGATCCCTCTTGGCCTGAGGCTCCCCTTTTTTATGCATCTCTAACAACTAAAACGGATGCTTCTGGAGCTCCAGAAGGATGTGAGAATCTGTTTCTTCTTGTTCCTGTTGCTGCCGGATTAGTTGATAATGATGAGATTCAGGAAAAGTACTTCCATATGATTATGGACAGACTTGAAGAACTAAGTGGTCAGGAAATCCGAAGCCATATTACTTACAGAAGGAATTTTGCCTATCGCGATTTTGTTCAAGATTATGGTGCATTTAAAGGAAATGCATATGGATTGGCTAATACACTCTTACAAACAGCCATTTTAAAACCGTCATGCAAGAGTAAGAAAGTTAAGAATTTGTTTTATACGGGTCAGCTTACAGTTCCTGGACCGGGTGTACCGCCCTCATTGATTTCAGGACAGGTTGTTGCCGAAGAAGTTTCAAAGTCATATTCTC
>JBBEBC010000119.1:0-17708 GCA_040882555.1 Bacteroidia bacterium | reverse complement strand
CCTAAAACGATAGTTCCATCTTCTAATAGAACTGCAGCTCCCACATAAAAATGAGAATACGGCGCATAAGCATGAGCTCTTGCGTTAACAGCCGAATCCATCAAATCGCGATCTACTTTAGGCAAGTCGTCGAGTCTATCATAAGAATGGACAACAGAAGTAATTTTAATTTCCTGCATTCGGCTAATATACAATCAATACTGCTTGAATATTAATTTGGAATCCAGGAGACATTGATTAATCGTTAATCAAAACGATTAGCCTTCAAAAAGTTAAAAGTCTCAGTGTTGAGTTTAATAAATCTTCCAGTTTTATTTAGGACACAAGTAGTTTGTGTACCAACAATATTGGAGCAGGCTATTCTAGTGAATTGCTGTTGTTTAACCTAAAAATTCAGTTAATACTAAACGCCAATGATCAAAGCTGAAGCGAATGCCAAAACACCTTCTTTTCTGCCAACATAACCCATATTCTCATTGGTAGTAGCTTTAATTGAGACTGCATCGGTCTCAATATTCATGATTTCCGCAAGAGTGCTCACCATGGCATCAACATGAGGTTTTATTTTCGGTTGTTCTAGCAACAAGGTAGCATCTACATTATTCACTTTCCAGCCCCTTTCATCTAAAAGTGAAACAACCTTTTTGAGAAGAATTTTACTATCAATCCCTTTAAAATCATCAGATGTATCAGGGAAATGATATCCTATATCCTTCAAGCCGGCGGCGCCTAATAAAGCATCACAAATAGCATGTATAACAACATCAGCGTCTGAATGGCCTAAAGCCCCTTTAGTATGCGGAATTTTCACTCCACCCAGCCATAATTCTCTGCCTTCAACTAGCTGATGAACATCAACTCCCTGCCCTACTCGTATTCTCATTATTCAGAATCTTTGCTCTGAGCTTGAAATGCTCCAAAGTCAAACTGAAGGGTAAAACGAAGAGTGTTTTCTAAAGGATTTCTTTGTTGAGTAGGAATTAAATAAGCAAGATCAAGTGTAAAAACATTGAATTTAACACCTGCTCCTAAAGTGAAATACTTACGATTTCCCTTTGTAGCATGCTCATAAAAATAGCCTGTTCTAATGGCAAATACATTATTATAACTGTATTCAACTCCTCCACAGAGATTTAATTCTCTTAATTCTTCTTTCAAAACGCTACGGCTTCCATCGGCTTGAATAACACCTGGAGCATCATAGAATGATTGAAGAAGTCCTGAAACGATAGTTACATTATTTTCCATACCTGCAATTACCTCATTGGTTTGAGGGTCTCTCACAGGTGGAGTTGGAACTAAAAGTTTATTTACATCGAAAAGAAATGTAAATGAATTATAATCATCTACTTTCATTTTTAATGAGTTACCGATTCTTAAGTTCTGAGGAATAAAATCGCGATTTGCTGTTTGAGTGTAGCTAATCTTTGCACCTATGTTAGAAATAGCAACTGCGAAGTTATAAGTAGATTTTTTGCCTCCAATTTTCAAATCTGGATTAGAATAGAATGTTGAGATATCAGCTGCTACTGATTGACCAGCAAAACTTGGAGTTCCCTGAACATCTATTCCACCTGTAAGGTTAGAATAAATATATCTTAAGGCTACACCACCACTCCATCTATCAGAAAACTGACGAGCGTAGGCAAAATCTATTGCAAATTCATTCGGGTTAAACTGTCCGGTTACATTACCAACAATATCAGTAAAGATTATATTACCCAGAGAAAAATATCGAAGCGAACCTCCAATAGTCTGGCGCTTCTTCATTTTCTTGTACCAAGATAAATATCCAAGATTTATATCAGGAACTAGGTTTCTTAACCAGGGAATATACGAAAGAGATATACCTGAGGACCCTTCAATATTGGCAAGTTTGGCAGCACCCCAGTGAACAGAATTAGCATCCGGTGATAAAGCACCTCCTGCATCACCCAATGCACCTGCGCGAGCATCTGGTGAAATCATGAGCAATGGGACAGCTGTAGTGATTGTATTGATGGTTTGACCATTTAAATCACCAACGGTAATCTGAGATTGAGCTTGAACATTTCCTGCTATTGCAGATACAATAAAAGCCGCCGTTGCGTATAGTTTCATTTTATTCATGGAGTTATTATACAATGGACAAAGATAGTATTTCACTTGAATGTCGGTCATACGTCATTGAAGGATAACAAGTTTCTCAAATTTTTCTGCTGATTTCCCATCTGGTGTCTTCACACGAAGTCTATACATATATACTCCTCTACCAATTCTGTCGCCGTAATCATCAAGTCCATTCCAAACTATTGGCTCCGAACGATAACCCGTATTTACTTGAGTTGAGCGTAATGTTGTTACTGTTTTTCCTGATACGGTAAAGATTTGTATATCTACATCAACAGGCACTCCCGGCTGATTATACTCGAAAAAGAACTGAGTATTTGTTGTAAATGGATTAGGATAATTTAAAACATGATCTAAAGAAAGGTCTTCGGCTTTAACTACTACAAATCTTAAAGATGCAGTTGCTGAGTTATTAGCCACATCCCATACTTTTAAAGAGATAGTGTGCTCCCCTTCAGATAAATTACGAAGAGGATAGGTGATTTTTCCTTTTCTAAAATTGTCTAGTTCGGCTTCATAAAAGTCATTCAACACAATAGGATTGGATGTATTCTCGTCTAGAATTGCAGTAATATCGTGGCCAATTCCAGTCCCGACAGTATTTATCCCAATGTCATCTTCAGCATAAGCTAGAAAAATTGGATTCTCGTCTGTTATTCCTCCGTCCACAAACTGCTCGTTATTCATGTAAAGTCGCAGTTGAGGACCTTGATCATCAGTAGTTGGATTATTACTAAAACCGCCAACTATCATTTCAGATAAATAGCCATGTGCATCATCCAAAGAATTATTCTTTTTGGCATAATAACTTATTTTACCAGTGCCATAATTAAATTGGATATCCTGAGGAACAACGAAAGTGAAAGAAAATTTACCATTCGTCACAGTTGCTGGTCCTCTGAAAATAACATTCTTTCTAAGTTGAAAAGGTATAACGGGAGACTTTAGCACACCATCGTTACTTAATGTATAATATGTTGCGGCCTTATCGTAAACCGTTGGGATTACAATTCCATTGAAATCTTCCAATATTTGATTGGCACTATTTGTCACAATTCCTTCTACAGTAACCATATCGAGCGCTCCAATTGTATCTGGAACTGCTGAAATATCCACCCCATTAATCTTCGTTGTAAAAACATCATATTTTGGATAAGCAAGTTTCAGCGCTGGATCTCCAAGCAAGGCGAAACTGCGGTTATTGAATGATGAGCCTGTTGCATTTTTTCCTCTTCTTAGAATTTCTCCTAATCTTAAGTGTTCATCATTCGCTCCTTCTTCAAGAAAAATAACGTTCATTATATTTCTGTTCAAAGCCGCATTCGAAGAACTAAAAGTTAACCTTAAAGTTGTAAAAAGTCCAACTCCACCTCCTGTGGGATTTAAAATCACATATTCACCAGCGGAAGTAAAATCAGGATTATCGAACCTACTAAACTCACAAGTTGCTGTCATAAATAAAGTGAGGTTTTCAAGGCTTTGCCAAGCATTAATCTCAGGAATAGTAATAACACGCTCTAAAGCCAAACTTTGTTCTCCACCGTGGCCTGCATAATTCATCATTAAACCGCCCCGCTCTATCCTATTAGTAATGTCAGTATTTACTTGTGGGTATCTTTGTCCTCCCGCTCCGTTATCTTGCTGATAAGCATCCAAATAAATCTTGTCAATATTATAAACTGGATGACTGTTATTAATCACATTACTAACATCTTCAGCCTGATTCACGTGTGTTCCATTGTCCTCGTCGTCTGCAACGAAAGTTATTCTATTTCGCCAATCGTTCATTGTTGAAAGGCTTGTAGCATAATGAATTACTTTATTCACCACTGCGTTTGCTTCAGCAACGGTATTAACAGGAAATCGTCCAACACCTAAATCCATTAATCCTGCACCAACAGATTGAATGTTTCCACCTTCGGTGGGATCTAAAAAGCCAAAAAAATCGTCTGTACAAAAAGAACCTATTGGATTAAGTGATTCAATTGATTGAAATGTAGGTACCCAGTTTTGATTATTGGTAAGTCGATACTTAAAATCATAAGAGCCATCACCAAAAAGAAGAATGTTTTTAGGCCCCTCTTCTGGGGATGACGCTCTTTCATAAAACATTCTCATGAAATTACGTATACCTCCAATATCCTGACTTCCAGAAGAAAACTCATTATAAATTTGCTCAGGAGTTACCACGGCAACGCTCATATTATCATGTTCTCTGTGATGGTCTGCAAGTTTATTTGCTGCAGGAACAAAAATAGACGGTGCTACAATTACAAAATCTACAACTGCAAGTCCGTGCAGGTTTTGGTTAGTAATTGACCCGCCATTTATTGGAGAAGGAAATGTGCCCGACAGGTTAACTGCTGTCCATTCTCTTAATGAATCTGCAGTTGCTTTGAAGGAAATCATCGATCCTGATAAATCAACTAATTGTCTTTTTACATCATAAATGTTTGTCGTTTCCCAAATCTGAATTGATGAATTTGAATTTGCAACTCTATATTCAACAGTAGTGCCTTGTTGAGTTGCCGATTGCTTTCTAAAGGTCATCTGACTTCCTGAGACACTAAGATTTCTCTCTACATTAAAAATAAGGTAATCAATCCAACCTATTGCAGAAGAGCTTCCTTTAGTAACTGAAACGTTTGCATTACTTAAACTACCATTAACAGTAAAGACTGTTTCATTTTCTTTTGCAAATGAATCCAAATAATTTAATGAATTTAATCCGCTAACATTTTGACTAAATGCTTGACCATTAATATTTATGCTAAAGGATGCATTAGGTGCTCCTCCGTTTCCTAGATATCGGGAGGCTAGCTTTGAAATAAATTTATGAGGTCCTGCAGTTGCGTTTGGAAAAGAAAAATTGAAAGAATGGCTATTTACGCCCGATTCCATTTTGTTACCGTACCATCTTCTACCACTTTTCAGAAGGTTTTCATCATCATTTTCTACAAAGCCATAATCATCGAAAGTGGTAACCACAGAATTGGGAACTCCTTCAACTTGAGCCTGAGTTTGAATGCGTTTTCCTGGATCTGAGGAAGCTGAGATAAAATACCATGCTGTATCAGCATATAGGTTTTTGGTGTGTTTAAAGACACCAGTGATATTGTCGTAATTCCAGTCTACTGGACCTTGTGCATAGAATAATATATAGTCGCTTGCATCAAAACTTCCATCAGACTCACCTTCAATGTAAATAGCATTTTCAGCAAGATCATCTGGATAAAAAGAATTATTTCTTTCCGGAACCATTGTTCCTCCATTTCCAAAAACTCTTATATTTCTTGGGTTGCCGGAAACATTTACTCCATAGCTGGCTAGTAAATCGCGGGATATTTTATAAACGCCTGAATTTGTAACTCCAATTTTAACCCAATCACCAGAATTAAGAATTGATTGTGTAGTAGTTGATTTTGCTCTTCCTTGATATTCGGCACGTGCGGTTTCGATTATCAATTCGAAGGAAATTAATTTTTCAATGACACCGCCTGTTTCACGAAAGGGCGTTATTCTGTATTCTGCAAAGGCTTTCCCTTTGTCGTAAACTGTTCCAAACGAAATAGCTACTTGATTGGTAATGGAAGTTTTATCCCTTATTAAGGACTTTTCATCTTGACTCAATGAACTGAAAACCGCCCTGCCAAGCTTAACTGATTTTACCTCAGTACCATTTTTGATAGCTTTAACGCCCGATAAATAAGGAAAGTCAGCATTCTCAAAGCTATATTGAGCTCCTTTAAAATGGATTTTCTTTACTACATCATATTTTGATATTTGAATTTCCTGAGGGGAAGTCCAACTAATAGAATCATTTAGGTTTACATTCTGCGCTAGAGCAAGCCCTGACAAGAGAAATAGACCTAAAAAATTAACTATTGTTAATGAAATAAAATGAACATTGTTTCGCATGTTATTTTCAAATTTAGCCTATAAAGACTATTCTACAATGATAAAACTTTAAATAATGTATCTTGTTCAATTAGAGGATTGACAAAATTCGGAGTAACATTCTAATAATAGGCTATCTTATTTTTGAAAGAAATTAACAATATAATGTATACTAAAGAGAAATACTTGCGTTTGTATCATAAGTTTTTCTGCTACATTTGTGCTCGAGGCAACAAACGATGTGTTTCTTACATTATTGTCACTAGCTGATAAATAAAAGATTGTAACACCAATTTGGCGCTTGCGTTATATTGAATTAAATTCGTGATGATGTTGAAAAGGTATTTACCGTTCTTGTTGCTTTTCATAGCAATTCTGCCGGAGGCAAAAGCTCAGGATCCGCAATTCACCCAGTTTTATGCGAATCCTCTGTATTTGAATCCAGCCTTCGCCGGTTCAGCTCGCTGTCCGCGATTTGTATTAAATTACAGAAACCAGTGGCCGGCAATTCCGGGTAATTTTGTTACCTACAGTGCTTCTTATGATCAACATTTCGATGGGATTAATGGAGGATTAGGTATCCTAGTTACTAATGATGTGGCTGGAGAAGGAACATTAAATACACTTAATGCAAGTGCTATTTATTCTTATCACTTAGAGGTAAGCCGTAACTTTTCAATTAAAGCAGGTTTTCAAGCTACTTATGGTCAGAGAACTTTAGATTGGAATAAATTAACCTTCGGTGATCAGATTGATTCTCGCTACGGATTTATCTACAACACTCAAGAAGTTTTTGGACCAAACTCAGTTAATTTTGTTGATTTCAGTGCTGGTATACTTGGATATAGCGAAAACTTCTTCTTTGGTTTTGCAGCTCATCACCTAACTCAACCCGATCAATCTTTTCTTGTTCCCACTAGTCGCCTACCTATGAAGTTCACTGGTCATACAGGAGCAGTTATACCTTTAGGAAAGAAAACAAGATTTAACGATCCTGCTACAATTTCTCCAAATATTTTATTCCAACAGCAACAAGATTTTCGCCAGATTAATCTGGGAATGTATTTTCAGAAAAACCCATTCATTGCTGGACTTTGGTACAGAAACAAAGATGCATTCATTGTTCTTGTCGGTCTTCAGCAGGGAATCTTCAAATTCGGATATAGTTATGATGTAACTGTATCTAGATTAACTAACGCAACTGCAGGTGCTCACGAAGTATCCTTTGCAATGCAAATCGAGTGTAAACCTAAAAAGAAGAGATACAGAACAATAAACTGTCCCTCATTTTAGTTCTTTAGGAATCCTTTCTATGAAATTCTTACATCCAAAACCTATACATATGGTTGCTAAAACCGGAAAGTCTTTAATAATTGGACTTCTTGCCCTGGCAGGTATTGCTTTGCAATCTTGTTCTAAAGACGCGTCCAGTGCTACTGGCTGGGAATATAACAATCCCAAAAACGGTGGTTATTTAAAAGTAGATTATGGCGAGCAGGAAACAGGTCCTGGCCTCGTTCTTATCGAAGGCGGTACTTTTACTATGGGCCGCACAGAACAGGAAATTCAATATGATTGGGATAATATCCCAAGAAGAATTACTGTTTCTTCATTCTATATGGATGAAACAGAAATAACCAACCAATTTTATCGCGATTATCTCTATTGGTTACAAAGAACATATGATGTAGATTATCCAGATGTTTCTTTGAAAGCTTTACCCGATACATTAGTGTGGAGAGATAAGCTTGCCTTCAATGAACCGTATGTAGAATACTATTTCAGACATCCAGCATATCGCGATTATCCTGTTGTAGGAGTAAATTGGCTTCAAGCAAATGATTATTGCGCATGGAGAACTGACCGAGTTAATGAGTCTATCTTAATTCGTGAAGGTGTTCTTAAGATGGATGCCGTTGGCCAGGTTGCTGACAATCACTTCAATACAGATGCTTATTTTGCTGGTCAGTACGAAGGTGTTATCAAAGCTGAACCTGTTGATCTTGATCCAAGTAAAGGAGATGGAGCAACTCGTAAGGTTAAAATGGAAGATGGAATTCTTCTTCCGAGATACCGCCTACCAACTGAAGCCGAATGGGAATTTGCTGCTATTGGTTTGATTGGTAATACAACTGAAGAACTAATCACTGAGCGCAGACTTTACCCTTGGAATGGTCACATTGTTCGTAATGCAGATGATAGCTTTAAAGGCGAAATGGTGGCTAACTTCAAAAGAGGCCGTGGTGATAATATGGGTACTGCTGGTAAGTTGAATGACAATGCCGACGTAACTGCACCTGTAACTTCTTACTGGCCTAACGATTACGGCCTGTATAACATGGCAGGTAACGTTTCTGAGTGGGTAATGGATGTGTATCGTCCACTTACATCAGAAGATGAATCTGATTTTAGAGCTTTCCGTGGTAACGTTTATAAAACTGTTGTTCGTAATGAAGACAATACTATTGCTGATAAGGATTCACTTGGTAAAATTAAATTCAGAAATGTAACTGAAGAAGAAAGTGCTGACCGCAGAAACTACCGCAAAGCAGATAACATCAATTATTTGGATGGTGACGTTGAGTCAAGTACTTCATATGCTGCAGGTGAAGACATGGAAAAGGACAAGATTATGTATGAGTTTGGAGCTACTTCAATGATTACAAATCGTTCGCGAGTTTACAAAGGTGGTTCTTGGAAAGACAGAGCATATTTTCTTGCTCCTGGAACAAGAAGATTCCTTGATGAGCGTCAGTCTACCGATTATATTGGTTTCCGATGTGCAATGACACGTGTTGGAAGTCCAGTAGGTTTAGGATCAGCTCGTAGATAATTGATTATTAAACAATATTCAGCCCCGTAAGATTTACTTTTACGGGGCTTCTTTTTTTATGGAAAAAATCGTTCAACATCTCTATTCGCTTTTCTTATCTCACCCTAGAATCAGCACCGATACAAGAAATCTTATTCCTGACAGTATATTTTTTTCGCTGAGTGGACCAAGCTTCAACGGAAATAAATTTGCGTCCCAAGCTATTGAAGGAGGTTGCGCATATGCTGTTGTAGACCAGAAGGAATATGTAACAAGCGACAAATATATTCTTGTAGAAGATTCCTTGAAAGCCTTGCAAGAGCTGTCAAGTATTCATCGTAAAAATCTTTCTTGTAAAGTAATAGCTATTACAGGCAGCAACGGCAAAACAACATCTAAAGAGCTACTGAGAAAAGTACTGCAAAAGAAATATATAACTTACGCTACGAGAGGAAACCTGAACAATCACATCGGCGTGCCACTTACTTTGCTCGAATTAGGCTCTGATGTTGAATTTGCAATTATTGAAATGGGTGCGTCAAAACAAGGCGATATCAAAGAGCTTGTTGATATTGCCCAGCCAGACTTCGGACTTATTACCAACATTGGCATGGCTCACTTAGAAGGAATGGGCGGAATTGAAGGTGTTATTAAAACCAAAACTGAACTCTACGATTTTATCAAAGACAAAGGGTTTAAACTTTTTGTCAATACAATTCATCCGATTTTTGTTGAGAAATCGTCAGGAATTGATAGCATAACATACGGAGAGTCCACCAATGATGATTACAGAGGTTACTTTATTTCCTCTGATCCTTTTGTAAAATTTAAATGGGGTACAAAGAATCTATCAGAGAATCAATGCCCACTTGTTTCAACGAACCTTATCGGAAAATACAACTTCGAAAACCTTTTAGCTGCAGCCTGCGTTGGCTCCTATTTCGGAGTAAGCGATATTCTCATCAATGAAGCACTTGCAGAATACGTCCCTGACAATAACCGCTCTCAAATCATTAAGACAGCCAATAACGAGTTGATTCTAGATGCATATAACGCAAATCCAACAAGTATGAAGGCAGCGTTGCATAATTTCTCTAAAATGAAAAACGAGAATAAAGTCGTTATTCTGGGACAAATGAATGAGCTAGGAGATGTTTCAAATATTGAGCATAAACTGGTATCGGAGTTAGCTCAAAGCCTTAATTTTCAATCAATTATTCTTATAGGCGAACCCTATTCACCCTATTCAGCAGGGAAAAATATTCACTATTTCCCTACAACTGATTTAGCAATTATGTTTTTGCAAGGTGAATCAATGAAGGATCAACTTATCCTAATAAAAGGATCAAGAAGCAATAAACTGGAAAGATTGAAAGAGGTTTTCTCTTAGCTGAGAATGCTTCTAGAAATCACAATTTTCTGTACTTCCGAAGTTCCTTCATAAATCTGAGTGATTTTTGCATCGCGCATCAATCGCTCTACATGATATTCCTTCACAAAGCCATAGCCTCCATGAATCTGAACAGCTTCAACAGTTTGTTCCATGGCAACTTTGGAAGCGTATAATTTTGCCATCGCGCTAGACAAACCGTAATCGAGATGATTATCTTTTTCCCAAGCTGATTTATATACTAGTAATCTTGCTGCTTCAATTTCTGTAGCCATATCTGCTAACTTAAATTGAATAGCTTGATGCTGGGCAATTGGCTTTCCGAAAGCCTCTCTTACTTTTGAATATGCTAGGGATAAGTCATATGCACCGGCGGCAATTCCTAGAGCTTGAGCGGCAATCCCAATTCTTCCACCCGACAGGGTTTTCATTGCGAACTTAAATCCAAACCCATCTTCACCAATTCTATTCTCCTTAGGAACCTTTACATCATTGAACATGAGAGTATGAGTATCACTTCCTCTAATTCCTAGTTTATTCTCCTTGGCACCTATAATAAAACCTTCCATGCCCTTTTCTACTATCAAAGCGTTAATTCCGCGACTTCCTTTAGAAGCATCGGTTTGCGCAATAACTAAGTATGTTGAAGCTGAGTTACCGTTAGTAATCCAATTTTTGGTTCCATTCAAAAGATAATAATCACCCATGTCGATAGCAGTGGTGCGCTGCGAGGTGGCATCAGAACCGGCTTCGGGCTCGGAAAGACAAAATGCCCCAAGTTTTTCTCCTTTAGCTAAGGGTATAAGATACTTTTGCTTTTGGGCTTCGTTTGCAAACGTATCGAGGCCCCAACATACTAATGAATTATTTACTGAAACTGCTACAGATGTAGAAGCATCAATTTTAGACAGTTCCTCCATGACCAAAACATATGAAATGGTATCCATACCACTACCTCCATATTTTGGATTAACCATCATCCCCATGAAGCCAAGTTCTCCGAGTTTCTTTATCTGTTCAGCAGGGAATTCCTGCTTCTCATCTCTTTCTATCACTCCAGGTAATAATTCTGTCTGCGCGAAATCACGGGCAGCCTTTTGTATCATCAGATGTTCTTCGGATAATTGTACGTGCATGCGAATTTTTAATTAGTGCTCAAAAATAGCAGTAAATTTCAAAAGAGAACACACCATATGGAACTTAGTTTAGAAAAGAAAATAACAGTAATCGGATTAATGTCGGGCACCTCTACCGATGGAATTGACCTCGTTGCAGCTCTTTTTCAAACTATAAATGGTATATATCAATACGAAATACTTGACGCTCAATTCATCCCCTATGATAAAACAATTCAAGCAAGATTGCTTGCTGCTGACGAACTGAGCGGAAGAGAATTAAAAATTCTTGATAGAGACCTTGCAATACGCTTCTCTAATGAAATCAACTCCTTTAAAAAAGGAAAAAAATGGAATGCTCAACTAATAGCCTCTCACGGACATACTGTTTTTCATGATCCAGCCAAGGGATATACTCTTCAAATAGCCTCTGGGGCAATTATATCGGCATTAACAGGATTAACCGTTGTAAGTGATTTTAGACAATCAGATGTTAGCTTAGGAGGGCAGGGAGCTCCTTTAGTTCCTATTGGCGACCTACTACTATTTAATGAGTATTCGTATTGTTTAAATCTAGGCGGTTTTGCAAATATTTCCGTAAAAGAGAACGGAGGAATTTCTGCCTATGATATTTGTCCTTTGAATGTAATAATGAATTCGCTTAGCCTTAAGCTTGGAAAAGAGTATGACAAATCTGGAGAATTCGCGCAAAGCGGAAAGCTAATCCCTGACCTGCTAAACCAGCTTAACAAACTTCCTTATTATCAATTAAGTCCTCCTAAAAGCCTAGGTACTGAATGGGTTAAGTCAAATATCAACCCTCTAATTGAAAATTTAATAGCTCCTCCGGAGGATTTGCTACATACCTATGTTGAACATGCAGCAAGTCAAATTGCAGATTCTATTCGAACAATAGGTTCTAACGTATTAGTTACTGGAGGTGGGAGTAAAAACGACTACCTACTCTCAAGAATTAGGGCAAAAGCATTACATACTACGTTTGATAATTCACAAGCAGAGCTTGTAGATTTCAAAGAAGCACTCATTTTCGCTTTCCTTGGTTATTTGAGAATACAAGGTAAAGCAAACACAATAAAGGATGTAACCGGAGCAGAAAGACCTATCTCCTCCGGTGCTGTTTATTTGCCTTAAGACTTAGAAAGACGAATCGTCGTAGAACTCATCATCGTCATCATCGTCGTCGTCATCATCGTCGTCTTCAAACGCAGGGTCTGACAAATCTTCGTCAAGGTTAAAGTCGTCGTCGTCTCCTGCGACTTCTTCAATTTCATCCTCTTCAAAATCATCATCATCATCGTCGTCGTCAACGTCATCGATGTCTTCTTCGTCGTACTTAGCACGCCAATTTTTTTGCTCTTTCGGATTCAAGGGCTTCAAGCGAGTTGATTTGTTACTCTCTCCAAAACGGTCCTTGTCTTTGTTGAACGCTTTGTCAGATTTGGTTCCCATCGGGTAATGTTTGATTGAATTGATTAAGTTATTTTCCGTGACCAAAATAAGGAAAAAACAAGATTCCAAATAAAAACTTCAAATTCTGTTTCAAACACTACTTTTGCGGACCC
This sequence comes from Bacteroidia bacterium, assembly GCA_040882555.1. Lineage (GTDB taxonomy): Bacteria > Bacteroidota > Bacteroidia > M30B66 > M30B66 > M30B66. The sequence continues at coordinate 4,802 of JBBEBC010000119.1, read as the reverse complement.
TAAATCAGATAAAAGACCCGTATTATGAAGGATTTACTACGTCGCTATGAAGCAAAACAACCAGAAATAGTATTCGAATGGAAGGATTCAGAGACCGAAGCAGAGGGCTGGATCGTCATAAATTCGCTTCGAGGCAATGCCGCAGGAGGTGGAACAAGGATGAGAAAAGGTCTCGACAGAAGAGAAGTTGAGTCACTTGCCAAGACCATGGAAATAAAATTTACTGTTTCGGGTCCACCAATTGGAGGAGCAAAATCAGGAATCAATTTTGATCCTCAAGACCCTCGTAAAAAGGAAGTGCTAAAAAGATGGTACAAAGCAGTAATGCCTCTGCTAAAAACCTATTATGGAACAGGTGGTGATTTAAATGTGGATGAGATTCACGAAGTTATACCTATTACTGAAGAGTTTGGATTATGGCATCCACAAGAAGGCGTGGTGAACGGTCATTTTGGTGGAGCGGAATCAGAAAAAATCAGAAGAATTGGTCATTTGAGAGCAGGAGTCTCTAAAGTTTTAGAAAATCCCAGATATACTCCCGACGCAAAGAAAAAGCTAGTTGTAGCTGATATGATTACTGGCTTTGGTGTAGCAGAGTCTGTTCGTCATTTTTATGAACTTTATTCAGATTCAATTAAGGGTAAGAAAGTAATCATTCAGGGATGGGGTAATGTTGCTTCTGCTGCTGCATATTACTTATCTAAAGATGGAGCAATCATTGTGGGAATCGTAGATAGAGCTGGTGGTTTAATCCCTGAAAAAGGATTTAATTTCGATGAGGTTAAAGAACTATTTCTAACCAAAAATGGAAACACTCTAAATACATCTGGTATGATGGATTTTGATGAGGTGAATAGTAAAATATGGGATGTTCAAGCTGATGTATTTATTCCAGCTGCTGCTTCAAGACTTGTGACTGAAGATCAGTTTAAAAGAATGAAAAAAGCTGGAGTTTCCGTTATTTCGAGCGGCGCTAACGTGCCATTTGCTGATAAGGAGATATTTTTTGGTCCTATAATGGAAATGGCAGATGAACAATTAAGTCTGATTCCTGATTTCATTTCTAATTGCGGAATGGCCAGAGTTTTTGCCTATCTAATGAGTCAGAACGCTGAAATTTCAGATGATGCCATATTTAATGATACATCGGCTATTATTGGAAATGCAATGAAACAGGTTGCGGAGCATTGCCCTAACCGACTTAACTTTTCGAAAGAAGCCTATAGGATTTCGCTTAGCGAGTTGCTTTAATTAACATACCTGTTAATAAAGGCGTTCAAAACGAAATTTAAACTTATTCAAAGAGCCCTGTAATATTGGCGTTCTTTGAATACGTTATTGCATATCAATACGTTTGTTTATCTAAAAACCTATTCATTTATGCCAGGGATATTCCTGCAAGCCATCGTAGGTGGCGATTCATTATCAACTGCCGTTGGAAATGCTGCCGCAGATGCAGCCGAAAAAGTTGACACATTAAGCCTTTGGAACATGGTTCAAAAAGGTGGCTGGATTATGATTCCGATTGGTCTGCTCTCGGTAGTCACTATCTATATTTTTATTGAGCGATTCTTAGTCCTTCGAAGAGCGGCTGCCAATCCAGATAATCTTCTTAATAATGTTAGAGATCAGATTCATCAAGGTAATATTCAAGGTGCTGTTGTTCTCTGTAAAAGCAATCCAACACCTGATGCAAGAATGCTCGAAAAGGGTCTTTCACGCATCGGCCTGAGTGTAGACGAAATTGAAAAGGCAATGGAAGGTGCCGGTAAAAAAGAATTGAGCCGAATTGAGAAAAATGTTGGAGTATTAGCTGTTATTGCTGGTATTGCGCCGATGTTCGGATTTGTTGGAACTATCTTGGGTGTTATTAAGATCTTTTACAATATCGCCCTAGCAGATAATATAAGCATTGGCTTGATTGCTGGCGGACTTTATGAGAAGATGGTTACTTCAGCCGCAGGCTTAATTGTAGGTATTATTGCCTTCGTGCTATTTCATTATCTTAACTTTATGGTCGATAGAATCGCCAAGCGGATGGAAAGTACTGGTCTCGATTTTATTGATATGTTACACGAACCAACCAAATAATGAATTTAAGAGGTTCCCGTCTAAAACCGCATGCGGAAGTAAGTACGCATTCGCTCAACGACATCATGTTTTTCTTGTTGTTGTTCTTTCTCATCGTATCAACGATGGTGAGTCCGAGTGTGGTAAAGCTTACGTTACCTAGTGCAAAAAATGCCCAAGCATTAAATAAGCAGGTTATCAAGCTTGAAATATCTGCTGATTTAAGGTATGTACTAAAAGGGAAAGATGTAGCGTTTGAAGAATTAGAACCAGCTATGGCTGAAGCAATTGCAGGAATAAATGAACCTACTATCGTTTTAAGCTTAGATAAGAGTCTCAGTATTCAACAGTTGGTCGATGTTCTGGAAATCGGAAACCGACTAAAAGTGAAAATGATTCTCGCCACCCGCGCACCAAACGGATAATGAACATGGAACTAAGTCAAAAGTCTGATAAATATACAGCAACGGTAATCACGCTTACAGTGCATGGATTAATACTGTTGCTCTTCATATTATATAAGATAATTACACCACTTCCTCCCTACCCTGAAGATGGCGGCGGCGGACTTGGTGTTGAACTTAGCTTTGGAAATTCGGCAGATGGTATGGGTTTAATGAATCCTGAACAGCTTTCCGCTGCAGGCGCTAAAAGTAATCCTCCACCTAGTGAACAAGCTCCTTTGTTAACCTCTGATTTGGAGGAAAATAATTATGTTCCAGAACCTCAAAAGCCGAAAGTTAAGAGAGAACCTAAAGAACTAAAGCGGGAAACTTCAGGCCCCGTAATTACTAAAACAATAGAACCTGTTGTAGAAAAACGCGCTCTTTACCCTGGTAAAACTGGACAAAGCGGTAGTGAAGGCAATACAGGTAAACCAGGAAATCAGGGATCCGAAGATGGTGATCCGTACAGCAAGCTATATACTGGTAAGCCAGGAACCGGAGGAGCCGGCGGAGATGGTCAAGGTTCAGGTGGTGGCACAGGTGGCGGTAATGGACCAGGAAATGGTCCCGGAAATGGTTCAGGTATATCTTTTAATCTAGCTGGTCGAGGGGCTGTTAGTCTTCCTAAGCCTGCTTACACCTCCCAAAAATCAGGTAAAGTAGTGGTTGATATCACGGTAGATAAAGAAGGGAATGTGCTCAGCGCAAAAGCTGGAGGAAGAGGAACAACTGTGCAAGACGCCAGTTTATTTGATCAGGCTGAACGTGCTGCTCGAAAAGCAAAATTTAAGTCAAACCCTTCCGCTGCCGAAAAACAAATAGGAACTATTACCTATACGTTTATCCGGAATTAATGAATTATCAGCAAACGGTTGACTATCTCTACAGTCAATTACCTGCGTTTACGCGCATTGGCGCCGCGGCATATAAAGCAGATCTTGGAAACATTTTAGCTCTGTGCGAAGCTCTTAAAAATCCTCAGGAAACTCTTAAAACTATCCATGTAGCCGGGACTAATGGCAAGGGTTCAAGCTCTCATTTCCTTGCATCCATTCTTCAGGAAGCAGGCTATAAAACAGGCTTATTTACATCTCCACACCTAAAAGATTTCAGGGAACGATTCCGAGTAAACGGAGAAATGGTTGAGGAAGATTTTGTTGTTGAATTTGTAAAGAAAAATTCCGATTTATTTGAAAAAATTCAACCCTCATTTTTTGAGATGACCGTTGCATTGGCCTTTAGTTATTTCAATGACCAAAAAGTTGATATCGCAGTTATCGAAACGGGTCTTGGTGGCAGGCTCGACTCAACAAATATTATAAAGCCTGAAATTAGTCTAATCACCAATATTGATTATGACCATATGGATTTATTGGGTGATACACTTGAAAAGATTGCTTTTGAAAAGGCAGGAATCATCAAATTTGGTATACCAACTGTTATTAGCGAGTTTCAGGAAGGCCTTGATGTGATTTTCAATGAAAAAGCAAATATAAATCTCGCACCCATCATCTACGCAAATAAAGAAGTGCATTGGTCAAGTTCTGAACTTATTCAAACTGATGAAGGTCTTCAGCTAGCTTGCAAAGGTAGTTTGGGAGGAAAACCGATTGACTTAATATCCCCATTAATAGGCGGTTATCAAGCTAAGAATTTGAAAGGGGTTATTGTTACCATGGAAGTATTGAAGAAATCCGGCTGGACCATTCCAATTGAAGCCGTTTACAATGGAATTAAGAATGTAAAACGAAATACTTCTCTTCTTGGAAGATGGCAGAATATCGGCCATTCACCAGAAATTTATTGCGACACTGGCCATAATACAGCTGGCATTAGAGAGATCCTACTTCAGTTGAAACACCATCAATTTAAGAATCTTCATATTGTTTTTGGAGTGGTTAAGGACAAGAACATTGATGAAATTCTTATGCTTTTACCAAAAGAGGCAAGCTACTATTTTTGTGCAGCTAGTATTTTTAGAGCTTTATCTGCTCTTGAGCTTCTCCATAAAGCAAGTCAATTTGGCTTGAAGGGAAATTCGTACAACTCTGTTAATGAAGCTCTTGAAAGTGCTAAATCAGCAGCCGAAGTAGATGATTTTATTTACATAGGAGGAAGTACTTTTGTAGTTGCTGAAATAATTTAAATAATTCGATAAAAAAATTTGCAGGGAATCAAGAAGCAGGTATATTTGCAGCCCGTTTCACAGAAACGTAAGGGAGCTTAGCTCAGCTGGTTCAGAGCACCTGCCTTACAAGCAGGGGGTCACTGGTTCGAACCCAGTAG
>JBBEBC010000118.1:0-17710 GCA_040882555.1 Bacteroidia bacterium | reverse complement strand
TACATCTCGTGTTTATTCTATGTTAGGGGGGGGGTGATTAAATTGTTAAGGGAATGTTAAGCGGGCTTGGTCTTGCCTGATGGATTGCTTTATTGAATGAAATATTAAAGACTTCCAGCTACTAGTTATTCAAAGACTCGCTAAGTTTAAGTCTTGAAATAACAACTTCTGTTTTCTTACAAAAAAGTTTAAAACTTCAGATTAAAATTTTGGAATTATTTGATTGACAAAGTGACGAGAAATGCAAGGAGGCAGCCCAACAGCCCATGTCCGAAAATAAAACAAGCTACCGATTTGGCTTTACTTTCTCAAAACATGCTCAAAGGTGAGGCTCTCACCAAATTTGTGAAGCGCAGCTTTGAACTAATTGATTAATCTTCTTTAAACTGTTGTGAAAGGCAAACGAAAGATTTTCGCTTGCCCTTTTTTATAATTACCAGATTGCCATCAATTTTAGTACTTTGGCATCTGCTAAATTATGAAGAACTCTTTCCTTACTCTAGTTGCCATGGCATTCATTGCTTTTCAATGCAATGCACAGACTGAATCATCAGAAAATTTCAAAAAATTCAAATTGTCTGATTTTCAATTTGCTGGATACTTTACCACTTATTCTCCTCAGTTAGTCGATTACAACACTATTGGAAAACTTGCTGTTAATGCTGATGAGTTGCAACTACCAGCCGATATTGCTAACTATACGAGAAGAGTCGACAGCCAGGAAGGAAGTCAAGGCACAGCCGCTATTTATGCAAGCATTGCCTTAAACCCTTTCAATAAGAAAAAAGGTGAGTACAACGAAAAGCAAGTATGGAGAATGGGCTTGACTTTTAGAGACATCAACACCTATGAAAGTGCATATAATATTTCTATTCCTACAGGAATTGATAGTGTATCCCAATCGAGAGATTACTTTGTAAATGCTGGTTTAACAGCCTTAATGGTAGAAACATCCTATTCATTTGCAACTGATCCTAAAAAGCCTTTGCAAGCATTTATCGGGCTTGGAACACAATTCGGTTTTTCCTTAAGCTCGAACCTTGAGATCAATTCTAATGAGAATATAATCACAGACCTGCCAGATGATGTTTCAGAAACAGTGTTTACTCCTAACAACTTCAACGTAAGTGGCCAAAATTCTATCCTTTGGGGTGTTTACGTCCCAGCTGGAGTTCACATTCGTTTAAGAAAGAATCTAGGTGTTCTAACTGAATTGCGTTATGGCATTGGAGGCAATAATTCGTCAGCATCAGGAACTTCATTTACCCGCACAGAATTTTTTGCAGGCGTAGGCTTGAGATACACACTAGGTGCATTTGATGATAATAAAAACAGCACAGGTTTTTAAGGAATTTTTACTCAGTTCCTGAGGATTTCCAGTTTTTATAAACCATAAACCCTATTCCTCCTAAAACAATGTAAGGAATAGACATGAGGTAGATAATACCATCATTTAAACCTCTGCCCACAACTTCCTTATTGTTTTCGATATTAGATTCAACTGTAGCTTTACACATAGCGCACTGACTAAATGCAGGAGCCGAACTGAGAAGCATCAAAGCGAATAACAAAGTGACTAAACTTTTCATGGGTACAAATTTACTAAATCAATGCGGATAGTAGGGAGCAATCATCAGATAAACGATAACACCTGTGAATGTTACATACAGCCATATAGGTAATGTAACACGCGCAATCTTGCGATGTTTATCAAAACGTTGAGAAATCGCTCTTACATAAGTAATAAGCACCATTGGAACAATGATTATCGCTAGTAGAATATGAGTGACTAGTATGATAAAATAAATCGTCCTGATAATTCCTTCACCTCCAAACTTAGTTTGTTCGGTGGAAGCATGAAAAAGAACATATGATACGAGGAATAATAACGATAAAACAATTGCGCTTGTCATTAGCCTTCGATGCAAAATGATGTTCTTATTCTTAATCGCCATAAGCGCTAGAATCAAAACAACGAACGTGCTGCCGTTAATTACTGCATTGAAAAGAGGTAACAAATACACGTCGAAACCACCTAAAAACTCAATCTTAGGTATATAAGCCAGAATGGCAACTACTATTGGTATTGCAACTGCAGCTGCAATGATGTAAGGTGTATATTTCTTTTCCTTATTTCCAACTTCAGTTCCCATCATCTCACAGGGTTAGTGTTTTCTTTTCTAGCTGAATTATATTCAGCAACCAGCACTTTAATTTCATCAATAAGACGCTTAACATCTTTCAAACTAGTGCCTTCATAAATTCCCCTAATATGCTTATCTCTATCGATCAGCAAAATCATATCGCTGTGTAAAAATCCTCCATCAGCATTCTCGTCTTCCATGGCATTTGCCATGAAGCCTGTATAAGCTAAGTCGTAAATTTTTTGTTTTTCTCCAGTAAGAAAATACCATCTTCCTTCATCTGCTCCAACTCGCTCAGCAAATTTCTTTAATTCCTCTGAAGTATCTGTTTCTGGATCAACCGTAAATGAAACTAGCTTGAAATCGTTTAGCTTCTGAAAATCGTCGGTATCTTGAACCTTCTTCATCAAGGTTTGCATGGCTGGGCAGATGCTCGGACATGAAGTGAAGAAGAAATTAGCTACGTAAATCTTGTCTTTCAGATTAGAACTGCCAAAAGCCTGTCCATTTTGATCAATGAACTCAAATTCAGGAATACTCTTATAAATAGTATCTCCCGGGGTTTCACCTGGAGTCTTAGGACCAAAATAGCCTAACTTCTTAATATTATGTTTTCCTGTAGTAAGGATAAGATAGGCCACAGAGGGCACTATCAGTATCATCAATAATAAAACGGTTTTTTTCACATCACTTTAAAATATCCTGAACGTATTGCAGGATGTTATTACCTTCAAATATGCAGATGAAAATAAAATAGATCACCAACACCATAGGTAACAAAATAGTGGTCCGAAGGTTTTTACGTTCATCACCTAAATGCATAAAAACAAGGACAATGTAACCAGCCTTTACGAGAGTAAGAACAATGTACATCCATTTAATGCCTTGCCATACAGCTGGTGACACATGAGTTTTTGAATAATAAATACCAATTAATACCTCGAAGATTGTTATCACTGAAAGTAGCGCAGTTACTTTCAGAATCTTCATTCTAACCGCTCTTCCTTCCTCAGGAGTTCTTGAGTGGGGTTTACTATATTGATATGACTGATCTATTTCTGTTGACTGATCCATAGCAGTAGTTCTTTTGTGTTAATTACAGAAGGTAAAAGAAAGTAAATACAAATACCCAAACAAGGTCTACAAAGTGCCAATAAAGACCAGCTTTCTCAACCATTTCATAATGACCTCTTTTCTCAAAAACTCCCTCAGAAGCTTGATACCAAACTATCGCATTAATCACCACCCCTGAGAATACATGAAAACCATGAAAGCCAGTAATAAAGAAAAAGAAGTCGGCAAAAGCTGTATGACCGTATTCATTATGCTGAAGGTTAGCTCCTTGTACAAGGACATCTTTTGCTTGACCATCAACGATTATATTTTTTACAACGCCTTCACCACCAACGATGAATGTATACCACTCCCAAGCTTGAGAGCCTAAGAAAACAAGGCCTCCAACAACTGTAAGCCCTAACCAAAACAACACACCCTTCTTATTATTAACATGTCCAGCATCAACCGCAAGAACCATGGTAACACTAGAAATAATAAGGATGAAAGTCATCAAACCAACATACAAGAGCGGCAAGTGAGCATGCGTAAATGGAAAGTGATAAAAAACTTCTTCAACAAGAGGCCATGAATCAGCGTGCACGTGCCGAGCATAACCTAGGGCAATTAATAATGTTGAAAACGTGAAAGCATCTGAGATGAGGAAAAACCACATCATTAGTTTTCCATAACTAGCTCCGAAAGGAGATATACCACCTCCCCAGAGTTTATTTGCAGGCATTTCAAGTGTTGCGTCGTGTGCCATGATTTGGTAATCTGAATTTGGGTGCAAGTTTACCCAAAAAAATTGTTGTTCTAAAGGTTTTATTATCGAAAATTATGATTTTCGATTTTTATTGCATGAAAAGCATGAAAATAAACAAGTAAACCCACACTCCATCAAGGAAATGCCAGAAGATTCCGGCGTGCCTAACTCCTGCTAAATTGCCAGAATGGTAGTTGTTGCTTAGAGATCTATAAAAAATGAATGACATATAGAGTAACCCTGAAATAATATGGGCTAAGTGGACTCCCGATAAGATGTAAAAATAACTTCCAGATGGGTTTGCTTGCTTACCTGCAAAGAAAATTCCTCCGGCTCTTAAATCTCCCCAACCTAAAATTTGAGTAAAGCAGAAAGTTAATCCAAGAGCTAAAGTTATTCCTAAAGCAAGTTTAACTTGTTCAAAGTTATTTTTCCTAGCTGCCACTAATGCCCAATTTGCAGTAATGCTGGAAATAAGAATCACGCCAGTACTCACCCAAAACATGATTGGCATATTGAATTTCAACCAGCCACCATCTGCCTGCCTTACAATATACCCCGAAGTGAGTCCTGCGAAAAGCATAACACTACTAAAAATGCTGATATACAGTAAATTGCGGTTAACTTTTTCTTTTAATTCAATATTTTCCTTGAATGAAACGGTTGATTCTGCCATAATTAAATTTTGTCAAGCAATAATGCTAATTGCACTATCGGTAAATAAACAAATGAAGCGTAAAGGAGTTTACGAGCATCTGATATTTCTAGTGTTTGGTGAAGCTTTATAGCTTTTATCATAAAGTATGTTCCACAAATAGTTGTGATCACAGCTGAAATGGGACCGGCCATTTGAAAAAAATAGGGTAGCAAGCCAATAGGAATTAATCCTGCTGTATAAACCATTACTTGAAAAGCAGATGTTTTTGATCTTCCTGTTACAGAAGGAAGCATTTGAAAACCTGCCTTTTTGTAATCATCATCGAGCATCCATGCTAAGGCCCAAAAATGAGGAAATTGCCACATAAACTGAATGAGAAAAACAACTATTGCTTCCACACTCATCACGCCTGTGGCGGCAACCCAACCCAACATAGGCGGAATTGCACCTGGAAAAGCTCCTACAAAAACTGCAAACGGAGTAACGCGCTTTAAGGGAGTGTAGACTGCTACATAAGAAACCAAAGCAGCAATTCCCAAAATCCCACTCAGTGGATTCATGAAATACCATAAGATTCCAATACCTAGTAAACCAATAACCCCAGAAAAAATTAATGCCTCTGTTTCAGTTAATCTATCTTGCGGCAAAGGACGCTGTTGAGTCCTTTCCATCTTTTTATCAAGCTCTTTCTCAATAATCTGATTGAAAGCATTGGAAGAACCGGTTACAAGAAAACCTCCTAGAGTGAGCAATAGTGCCTGGATCCAACTAGGATTTTGAGCTGCCATGAAGTAGGTAACTACTGCTGAAAAAACAACCAACGATGCTAGCCTTAGCTTGAGCAACTGACCATAATCTTTCATTTTCAGAACGATTGCGGATTTTGATTGAGTTTCTGTAATTTCCTGTGTCAACACGATAATTTATTTCTTGCTCATTTTGGGAGTGCAAAAATAGCCAAAGACACCCAATTATCAGGTCTCAATCATGGAAATAAATCCATTAAAAATCGTAATACCTGTTAGGTATGGTTGTCTTAAAACTAAAGAACAACCAAATCGTGCTAGTGTTTATTCTATCGTTCTGCTGTGTTCTCCTTGATACACCCGCTTCCAGCCGCATATTTGTTTTGGAATTGATAAGGTAGGAAGCTGTTAAATCAGTGAACATCACTGTATTCTTTAAACCTTGACCAATTGCATTTCCATAGATATTAGGAACCATCAATGGACCACTTCCTATTTCAGCCGTGCCAACAAATGGATTCTGACCTAGATTACTCATGGTTCCATCCACCCGTAGGGTGTCAGCTCCATACTGAGCAAGCAAAATTTTTCCTTCTATTCCCCAACGGCGATAGCGATATCTCAGAAATTGAACATTCTCAACAAAGTTTGCTCCCAATGGATGAGCTAATGGCTGGGCATAATGCGTATAGCTCTGATCTGCGGTGAAATGTCCATAAGTATATGGCCTAACAATATTAAGCTCATTTTGCCAGGTGAGGTTCTTGACACCCAGAAAATCAAAGAACTTCCAACCAAGCTGCAATGCCTGTTTATTAGCCCACCAGCCGTTTCTAGCTGCTACTTCCTTCAAAGAAAACTCATCCAATAACAACTGACCATAAAGTTGATACTTCTTCAAAATCATGGCTTTGAAATTCAATCCAATGAGCACATTATCAGGCGAGCCTCTTGAAAATTCAACCGGCCGATAGAAAATAATCGGATTTAAATAATTCACATCAAAACCGCGCCTTGCTCCTGTTGAATCTCCTCCCTGCCAAACAATAGTCTCAAAAAGACCAATGTTTAACCACTTTGTTGCATTATAACTCAGATGATGATAGGTGGCAAACTTCTGCAAATACCCACCAATTCCTGAATTTGCCGCATTTCCAATATTTTGATAACTCACAAAAAGATTGGTATACCGAAGCTTCCAGAAAGTGCTCGTAACTTTGAAATAGGGAAAATTAAAGGCATTGTCTGATAGAAAAAGCGAACGATATCCATCACCTATAAATTGCTTGTCGTTACCAAACTGAAAATTAAAAAATTTGGAAGGAGTGTAGGAAACATAACCAGTTGCCATAGCATAATCCCAGCCGCCAGTCCCAAAAGGTTTTACTCTGCCTTGACCAGGAACAACTTGATTATCAACTATAAAACTATCTACATAATTAACAAAACGACCTTGATTTTCATAAAATGAGGTATAAAAAGACACCTTTTTACCAAGATTTCCGAAAAGCTCTAAACCTCTTGAATTTAGATAAGTTGTAGTGCCCGTATTGTTATCTTTTCCAATGTCGAAGGAAAACAATGGGTTTACATAAAGTTGGTATTCACTTGAATCGAGATTCAGGAAATTATTAGTCCATAATGCACGGCCAATCCACCTTTTAGGATTTTTAACTGGAACACCAGCGGCTGTATCAGGAAGAACCGTCTTTAGCACATCCGATTTTCGCCAAGGCTTAAAAGCTGTATGCTGCTGAATCACTGATTGCTGCATCTGCTTGTCAATGAGATCATAGCCAAACCTATCCATCACAAGATTGTATTCCTGCGCCTCAACTTGAAAGCTGACTAAAAATAGCAGCCCAATAATTAACCTCATAATTAATTGTTTTTAAGTGCTTTACGAACAAGATACACATTCCTCCAAAGTATGAGCGTAAAAAGGAGGGATGGCATAATCAAAGCTGAAAGAGCAAATACATACCACAAGGTATTATTAAATTCAAAAGAAGAAATTAACCATAACGATGCAGCTGTTACAAGCGACAAGCTTATAAGAGTTAAAGTTGCACCGATGTGACTCATACCACTTTCGAGCAAGAGATGGTGAAGGTGATTCCTATCGCCCTGAAAGGGATTCTTTCCATAATAAATTCGAATTACAAAAACTCTGAACATATCAAAAAGAGGCACAATCATCAATGCCAAGGCAATAAGTGGCTCAAAGGCAAAATCACTCGAATAACTCAAATGTGACAAGCCAAAAGCAAGCGTATAGCCGATTGGGAGTGATCCACAATCGCCCATAAAAATTTTAGGTTTGGTGAAATTAAAGAACAGAAAAGCTAATAAGGCTCCGGCAAAAGCATAACTGAGTTGATACATCACCGGATCTCCAAGATAACCCATACCAAGTAGAGCCAGCACTCCAATACTTCCCGCTAGTCCATTAATTCCATCAATTAGATTAAAGGCATTCACTATCCAAAATGCCATAAACAAGGTAAATGGCCACTCAAATGAAATAATCCAAGATTGATCTGGAAAAAGTTCATTTAGCGGAATTCTGTTGAAATAAGTAATTAATGCAACTGGAATACTTTCTCCTAAAAGCTTAATTAAAGGACTAACGGTTTGCATATCATCCCAAAGCCCCACAAAGAATAACATCAGCAAACCTGCAAGAAAATACCGCAACTCAATGAGTGTATCTGGCCCTGAAGTAAGAAGTATGCTAATAAAAAGTGCAGAAATAATGGCTGTTCCTCCTAACCGAGAGATCTCTTGATTATGAATTTTACGTTCGTCAGGCACGTCGAAAAGTCTTCTACGCGTAGCAAATCTAATCACCGAAGGCGTTAGAATTAAACAAACTAAAAAGGCTACAAAAAATGGCTGCACGCGAAATCGTAAGCCGCGAAATTAATTGATTTTCTTTGAGGCCGTATACCAACGAATCATCTTAGCCATGCCATCGGGTATGCTAACCACTGGTTTAAAGCCTAAACGGCGGATTTTATCGGCTCCATGGAAGGTCTGAGTGCAAAACTTTTTCACTCTACTCGAAGAAATACTTAAATTATTTCCACTCACTTTGATGTATAAATCAAAAGGCCATGCTAAAAAAATCGCCATGGATAAGGGAATTGAAATCCTAATTTTTTTTCCTAGCAAACCTGCCTGTAATTCAGCTATTTCGCGGGAAGTCATAGCAGGTTCATCTACATAATTAAATAAACAAACACCCTTTTCTTCAAGCTTCAACGCAAAAATTGCTGCTGCAACAATATTCTCAACATAAGCTATCGACTTAATATTATTGCCTTTTCCAACATGCAGGTAAAGTCCCTTGTCAATGGCCTTGATTAAATTGAGAACGTTAGCAAGATTCCATGCTCCAAAAACTACTGTTGAGCGAATTGTCACCAACCTTGCCTCTGTTTTTTCAGCCATTCTGCTAAAAATACCTTCGGCCTCAAGTTTAGATTTCCCATACGGAGATAGCGGTGAAGGTGCCATTTCTTCATTCGTCGGCCCTGGATTTCCCTGATTCCCATAAACTGCTACAGAAGAAAAATTAATGATCTGCTTTACACCGTATTTTTCTGCCGCTTGAGCAATGATTTCCGCTCCGCGGGAATTGGTATCGAAATACTCTTCATCAGCAATACCAAAATCATGGTGCATAGCAGCCAGATGTATCAAAATATCTACTCCTTTCATCGCCTTTTCAACATCTTCGGCATTTCGTATATCTCCTTTTACGAATTGGGCATGAGAAGAATAATCCGGCTCTCTGATATCTAGAAGCAAAACCTCATCCTGAGGGAACTTCTCAACGAAATACCTCGCAATAAAACCTGCACCCCCCGTAATAAGGATTTTGCTCATGCCGCGAAGGTAAGTGGACTTGTTGTTATGAAGAAATAAAATGTAACACCAAGAATTACCAAAACCTGTATTAATGGTATTCCTTAAATAACCATTTGAATAGACAGACTAATTCACTTTGATCAGTTTAAATGCCTCTTGGTTAAGCTTTATAACAAAGATTCCTGGTGACAAACCTTCCATTGATATTTGCTTCGCAGAATTAAGTTGGCCTTCCATCACAATTCTTCCTTGCAAATCCATGATGCTATAATTTTCAACATCGCCGGAAACGGCTATAAAATCTTTCGCAGGATTTGGATAAAACGAAAGCTCGTTCTGATTACTCATTTTACCATTTGAAGAAATGACATCACATCCTGCACAAAAATCCAAAGCCTGAACTATTTCTTGTTGTGTAAAACCTACTTCAGCATTGTCATGCGTAAGAGCAGAACCTTCTGAATTAACATAATCAAGTACTTCGAAAGTACTTACTGAATCAGTATAATCTTCAGAAACATCAAATGAATTGCAATCAGTAAAAGTGTTTGGCGTCCATTTGAACATACTGGAAAAACTCTTTTGAGTTTCGGCACATTGCACAATTGAAGAACTAAAGTAGCTTCCATCAGGAGCTATTGCCAATTGAGGTGGATCTTCGCCATAAACATCCTCTCTAACAGATGTTTGCAACGTTGAACCAGTGCTCCCTACACTTAACGTATTGTAGTTAATACCAATTAATTCGATATGACTGGTTTCAGTCTCGAATGGCGAATACCTCTTCACATAAACCATCAGTTCATTTTCACTTGCAACCATTCCTGAAATATTCTCACCAACATCGACTCCTGCTGAATAAATTCTCTGATCAAGCGCACTACCATCTGATGAAAATTTACCAATCCACAAAGAATTAGGATACGTAGAACTTTGATCAGTCATCAATCTACAGCCTAGGAAAATATCTCCCTCAGGACTCTCAGCTAAACCATTTACCGAACTCTGGGTAAAATCATTCTGCCAATTAATATGCTTTGTCCAGCTTACATTTCCTTGAGAAGAAATGCGCGTAAGAACAATACCTGCTACCTGAGTATTCTGACTTCCTCCTACATCTATAGCGGCTACCAAGTCGCCATTATCAGCAATTGTGGCTGCCTGAAAATAATAATTAGTAACAAAACCTCCGTGACCAAAGGATCTTTCCCAAAGAAGATTTCCATCAAGATCATAGGCAATTACAGCTGCCCTATACATTTGAGTCCCACAAAAAACACTATAACTGGTGTACAGTGCATAAATAACTTCTCCATTAGAATATATGCCGGTTAAACCGGCTGATGTTTGTGAAGTTGCACGTTTAGCCCAAATCACATTTCCCTGTGCATCAAGACGTGTAACTAAACTCCATCCCTGAGGACCAAATTGATCTTGAACAAGATATGAGCCGCCGAAAATCATAACTCCAGGAGCAGGTTCACAAGCATATGACAGAGAAAAATTAGAACTATCAGGAGTGATAATCCATTGAGTTTCTCCATCGAAATCGGTCTTTACAGTACGTCTTTGAATTTCAAGTGTGGTAGAGTTCTGATTTTGAAAACACCAAACCATGCCATCACTCATGGGAAAAACAGAAGTTTTAAATGGCGTTTCAAAATCAGGAAAGAATTTAAAGAATTCACTTTGACAATATCCATGTTGAACTACTAAACCTAGAAGCACAATTAATAAACTACGCATAACGAAAGAATTTCTGCAAACCTAGCTATCAAGAATTTTTGCTGAAATAACTAATTGTAGTGAGTTCGTAATTCAAAACGACCAAAGCACAGAGCAATTTGAATATTGTTAACATGTTCAGGTTTTCTGACCTAAGAATGCCAGCCGCCTAGATTAAACCTAAATACTTTATGGGAAATATTAAGAATTAATTTCCACTCACACTCTTGTTTCTCATTGCTCTATCAAGACTCCACGCTCAATATGAAGAATTAAAAACCTTCGGGAATGTCATCGCTTATTCCTTGAATTAGAGACTATCGGAAGATTTAGATAATGATGGTATTGATGAAATAATTTTAGTTCGAAATTTCAATCACCACCTTGCCGCTATGCTTTCCTTCTCCGAAATACTGAATTAAGCGAGCACTTTCTTCAAATTTATGTGGACCGTCAATTACACATTTCAATTTGCCTTGCTTCATAAAGTGAATAACTGGCTCAAGTCCTTTGTTTGACTTAAGCGCAAGAATATGCAATCGTTTCTTGGTAAATAAACCAATCAATTTGCCCCAGAAAAGCAAAGCAAACAGAGTGGATAGCTCGCCACCAATGCTAACATATCTACCTTTAGGTTTCAATGACTTTAGATAGGATAATGGAAACCTATTCGACTTACAGTCTAAAATAAAATCAAACTGTCTTCCAGCCTTTGTAAAATCATGCTTTTTATAATCTAGAACCTCATCAAAGCCAAGCGACTTCATCATTTCTAACTTCTTGCCTGTATCTACTCCAGTAACATGACAATTTTGAAGCTTTGCAAGCTGTAATGCAATAGTTCCAACTCCTCCGCCACCGCCATTAATAAGAACAGACTGACCATCTACAAGATTTCCGAAATTATTCAATGCCTGAACTGCCAAGCCTCCAGCATGTGAAATTGCCGCGGCATCCTCAAAACTTATTTCAGAAGGCTTTTTTATTAATGAATTCTCATGTAGGCAAATATATTCGGCAAATGTTCCAAAGCCATGATCGGAAGTGTCACCAAAAACTTCATCACCTATGGCAAGGCTCTCAACACCTTCTCCAACTGCTTCAACTACCCCTGAAACCTCCATCCCAGGAATGGGATTTTTAGGCTTTGAAAAACCAAACATCAAGCGATAAAGAAAAGGCTTCCCGCGAACTAAACTCCAGTCATAATCATTAACTGATGTAGCCCTAATTTTTACAAGAACCTGCTTCGCTGAAGGACTAGGATTAACAATCTCATCAATCCGAAGTACTTCTTCGGGTCGACCGTATTTTTCAAACAAGAGCGCTTTCATGACCGCCAAGATAATCAAGCTAATCCATCACTTAATAAAATCAAGTGAATGAATATCCTCTGAAAGAGATTTCTCTCCTCCTCGAAAACCTAAACAGACAGAATAATTTCCTTCTGCTTGATGATCTTCCGGAGATTAATCAAAGCATACCTCATTCTTCCAAGAGCTGTATTGATACTCACATTAGTGAAATCAGCAATTTCTTGAAAACTCATGTCGGCATAATGCCTTAGAATTAAAACTTCCTGCTGTTCAGGAGGTAACTCCTTGATAAGCCTTTTAACATCCTGAAGAATTTGATCCTTAATCATCTGATCTTCCACATTGGCATCATCAATTTTCAGAGTCCTGAAAATATCCATATCCTCTCGTGGTTGCACCACTTGAAAACGCTTTGCTTTGCGGAAATGATCAATACTCAAGTTGTGAGCAATTCGCATTACCCAAGGAAGAAACTTACCTTCTTCATTGTAATTGCCAGACTTAAGTGTGTGGATGACTTTCACAAACACATCCTGAAAAATATCTTCTGCCAAAGCAGAGTCTTTCACAAGCATGCGAATGTAAGAATACACTTTTTGCTGATGCCGAGTTACCAGCACAGATAAAGCTTCTTCATGACCATTGATGTAATTGCGGACCAATTCCTGGTCCTGAACCTGAGATGACTGCATAAGACCTCCTTTTTTAAACAGTTATGTGTTGTTGTTAAAAAGTAAAGGTGTATGCTATAGACGGTTCAGTTTAAATTTGAAATCCTGAAAACAAGCGTAGTCTTCGGATTGTTAAAAGCAAAGTAAATAAACCTTTCTGAGAAAAGCAAGAGGTATTTGCTAATTTTGCAAGATTCTTACATATGACCAAGCTCAGCACAATAACCCACGATCCCAAGACAACCATATACATCAAGGGAGCCAGGGTACATAACTTAAAAAATATTGACGTAGAAATTCCAAGGAATAAACTGGTGGTTATCACAGGTTTATCTGGATCTGGGAAATCTTCACTCGCTTTTGATACGCTCTATGCCGAAGGACAAAGGCGTTATGTAGAATCATTGAGTTCTTACGCACGTCAGTTTTTGGGACGAATTAACAAGCCTGAAGTTGATTATATTGAAGGGATTTCTCCTGCAATTGCCATTGAGCAAAAAGTAAATTCTACAAATCCAAGATCTACCGTTGGAACCTCCACAGAGATTTACGACTACATGAAACTGCTTTTTGCTAGAATTGGGAAAACTATTTCGCCAGTATCTGCCAAGGAAGTGAGTCGTTCAACTCCAGAGGATGTTCTTACCTTCATAAATTCCCAAAACCCCGGTAGCCGAGTTTCACTCTTTTCTCCTCTGAAATCCGACCGCTTTAAGGACAAAGCTCAAAATCTAGCTATTTTACGCCAACTTGGCTTCTCGAGAATGCGACTCGATGGGAAGCTCGACCGAATCGAAGCATTCGAGGAAAACAAGGCTTCTCTTAAAAAAGCCAAGCTTGAACTCCTCATCGACAGGTTTGCCATTGACCCTGATAATGAAGATAATAACAGCCGAATTTACGATTCAATCCAGACTGCCTTCTACGAAGGTCACGACGAATGTATCATTGAAATAATTTCCGAAGACGGAAAGGTTGAGACTTTCACGATGAATAATCGCTTTGAAGCTGATGGAATAATATTCGAAGAGCCGAGTGTCCACTTATTCAGCTTTAACAATCCTTTCGGTGCTTGCAAAACATGTGAAGGGTTTGGAAGTGTTATCGGTATCGATGAAGATCTTGTGATTCCAGATAAAAGCCTTTCACTTTACGAAGGGTGCATTGCTCCTTGGCGAGGTGAAAAAATGAGCGAATGGAAGGATATGTTCATCAAACATGCTCTAAAAGTGGACTTTCCTGTTCACCGCGCTTATTATGATCTCGAGGATGAGTTCAAGGATTTGCTTTGGAAAGGAACTAAATATGCTGAGGGCTTAAACGCATTTTTCGCTCATATTGAAGAGCAGACGTATAAAATCCAGTATCGCGTTATGCTTTCTCGCTATCGCGGGAAAACTACTTGCCCCGATTGTAAGGGAACCAGACTTAGAAAAGATGCCGGCTATGTTAAGATTGGAGGCAAAAATATCATTGAACTCGTTCTCATGCCTGTTCATGTTATCAAAGATTTTTTCGATAAGCTGAAGCTTGATGAATATCAGAATAAAGTTGCCAAACGAATCCTCATTGAAATACAGAATCGCCTCGGTTTTTTATGTGATGTTGGCTTAGGATACCTTACTCTAAATCGTTTATCATCAAGCCTTTCAGGCGGAGAAAGTCAGCGTATCAACTTGGCAACTTCTATTGGCTCTGCTCTCGAAGGTTCACTTTACGTTCTCGATGAACCAAGCATTGGCCTCCACTCGAAAGATACCGAACGCCTAATCACTGTTCTCAAAAGACTTCGCGATTTAGGCAATACCGTTATTGTTGTTGAGCACGATGAAGATATCATGAAAGCTGCCGATTTACTCATCGATATTGGCCCTCTCGCTGGAACTTTGGGCGGCGAAATCGTATTTCATGGCACGCATGATCAATTGGTTTCTGCAGGTGATAGCCTAACGGCCGATTACCTTACAGGTAGAAAAGTCATCCCCCGAAAGGAAAAACCTAGAAACTGGAGCAAATCAATCATTATAAAAGGAGGAAGACATAACAACCTACAAAGCGTTGATGTAGAATTTCCTTTGGGTATTATGACCGTTGTTAGTGGCGTTTCAGGCTCTGGTAAAAGCTCGCTGGTAAACAACATCTTGTATCCGGCTCTCAAAAAGATGTTCGAAGGATATGCCGAAGCAACTGGTCAATTCGACCGTCTTGAAGGTGATTATAAATCAATCTCAGCTGTCGAGTATATTGATCAAAACCCCATTGGAAAATCGAGCCGAAGCAACCCGGTTACTTATGTGAAAGCATATGATGAAATCAGAGCTCTTTTTGCCTCCAGGCCATTATCAAAGTCGCGTGCTTACAAGCCTTCCGTGTTTTCTTTTAATGTGGCCGGCGGCCGATGTGAGGAGTGCGAAGGTGAAGGTTTTGTCACTATTTCTATGCAATTCATGGCCGACATTAAACTTCAGTGCGATGTTTGCAACGGAAGAAGATTTAAGGATGAAATTCTTGAAGTTGAATACAATGGAAAAGCAATAGATCAAATTCTCGAACTAACTGTAGATGAAGCTATTGAATTCTTCGGTCATGAAAAATCCGGAACTGCCGAGAATAAGATTGTTGCTAAACTTCAACCATTAGCTGATGTTGGTTTGGGTTATGTTCACCTGGGACAAGCCTCTTCTACTCTTTCTGGTGGTGAAGCTCAGCGTATTAAGCTTGCTTCCTTTTTAACAAAAGGGAATTCTTCTGGTAATACACTTTTTATCTTTGATGAGCCTACAACAGGACTGCATTTCCATGATATTCGTAAACTGCTCGATGCTTTTGATGCACTTATTAAGAACGGACATTCACTCATTGTGATTGAGCATAATATGGATGTTATCAAATGTGCCGATTATGTGATTGACCTCGGACCTGAAGGTGGAGAAAAAGGCGGAAAGATTATGTTTGCGGGTACTCCGGCAGACTTGGCTAAGTCTAAAAAGTCTGTTACGGCCTCTTATCTAAAGGAAAAAATGTAATACTACTTTTGTAAATCAAATTGCCGAAAGATTTAATCAATGAAGCCATCCCTTCCTAAAGGAACAAGAGATTTTTCACCTCAAGAAACAGCTCGAAGAAAATACATCTTCGATACCATAAGAGAAGCGTTCGAATTATATGGGTTTCAATCTATTGAAACACCTGCCATGGAAAACTTAAGCACTCTTACAGGCAAGTATGGTGATGAAGGTGATCGTTTGATTTTTAAGATTCTTAATTCGGGTGATTTCCTAAAGGATGTGCGAGAAAAAGAACTTTCTTCTGAAAATCCTAATGACTGGATTCCTCTTATTAGTGAAAAAGCCCTGCGGTACGACTTAACTGTTCCTTTCGCACGCTTTGTCGCAATGAATAGAAACACGATTCCATTTCCATTTAAGCGTTACCAGATACAACCCGTTTGGAGAGCTGATCGCCCGCAAAAGGGCAGATACAGAGAGTTTTGGCAATGTGATGCCGATGTAGTTGGAAGTGGTTCACTTATCAATGAAGCCGAACTGATTCAAATCTATGATGAAGTATTCTCAAACTTCAGGTTGCCAGTTAAAATACTAATCAATAACCGCAAAATCCTCGCAGGAATCGCCGAAACTATTGGTAAACCTGATCAATTAATAGATATCACCGTTGCTATCGATAAGCTCGATAAAATAGGGATGGAAAAAGTACTCGAAGAACTTGCCACTAAAGGCTTTGATGATTCTTCACTTGAATTATTAAAACCTATTTTTAATCTTCAAGGAGGCAACACTGAAAAGTTACATTTCCTTAGTAACTATCTTCAAAATTCTGATACCGGAAAACAAGGCATTTTAGAACTTAACAAGGTGCTCTCCTATTTTGAAGGAAATCAAAAACTACTACTTAGAGATTCAGTTCTTGAAATTGATATTACCCTTGCCAGGGGATTGAATTACTACACCGGAACAATCCTTGAGGTGAAGGCTAAAGAGCTCGAATATGGTAGCATTGGCGGAGGTGGCCGCTACGATGACCTCACTGGAATTTTTGGATTACCAGGTGTCCCAGGAGTTGGTATTTCATTCGGAGCAGATAGGATTTATGATGTCCTTTCCATTCAAGAGTTGTTTCCTGAATCATCATTCACAGGAACTGAAATCCTTATTGCCAACTTCAGCGAACAAGACGAAAAATATGCTCTTGCACTCCTCCAAATTTTAAGAAAGTCAGGCATTCGTTCCGAAATATATCCTGAATTCGATAAGCTCAAAAAGCAATTCGACTATGCAGAAAAGAAGAATATTCCTTTTCTCATGATTTATGGAGAAGGTGAAAGGGCTAAAAACACAGCTGAGATAAAAGAACTTTTCTCAGGAAAACAACTATCTGTGCCCATTTCAGAGATTTCGAGTTTCAAAAGTTTCTTCAGCGAGGCCTAAAAGGTGTTCTAATTTTTTTTTGCCAATTTGCAGTCCCCAAATTCAATCAATATGCAAGGTCACGCAATTGAACCTTCTGATTTATCTATACAGGACATCCACCAAATAATTTCTTCAAATAGCAAGATTTATCTTTCCGATAAGTCGAAAGCACTTATAACAAAAGGGAGAAATTACCTTGAAAAAACCTTAGCAAATTCTGATTCACCAATCTATGGTATCAACACAGACTTTGGCTCTCTTTGCGATGTTGAGATCAAGAAAAATGAATTAGAGCAACTGCAAGAAAACCTCGTTCTATCTCATGCCT
>JBBEBC010000117.1:0-18006 GCA_040882555.1 Bacteroidia bacterium | reverse complement strand
TCGTCGCTCCGCAAGCCTAAGTTCCTCGGAACGTGAAAGTTCTTTAGCCTTGATTATTTGTTTCTAAGCTTTCCCCACTCATTTGAGATAAAGTAAATAAGAAATAACGTTTATCCGCCGGTGGCGGACCGGCGAGGCACAACAAAGCTCAACATGAGCAAGAGCATTTATTGTAGTTGCATAACTCAAGGTAATGAGGTACTTAATCAGTTCTAGTTGAACTAGACAAGTATTGTCTCGATAGATATCGGGACGATTACAAACGGAGGAAATGAATAAAGTGAGCAGAAGCCATTTTTATACTTTGCTCGCTATTTGTCATTGTAATGTCCCCAAATAGAAAAAATCAAGACAAGAACTTTTTCTTCTTCAATTCGGTAAATTAATCTGTGTTTATCTGAAACCCTTCTCGACCAAGTTGCAACTTTATAATATTTTAGTTTTTCCGGCTTTCCAGTTCCAGTGCTTGGATGTTCCCTTAATTCGTTGAAAAGTTTGTCAATTTTAATAAGGAGTTTTTTATCACCAGAATTTTTATGTTTTTCAATGTCCGAACATGCAACATCAGTCAATTCAAGTTCGTAATTCATAAACCCAATAATTCTTTTTGCTCCTCTTTGGACAGAATTTTGGTCCTTCCAACTTTTGCTTGTTTAATTGACTTGTCTATTTTGGAATAAAACTCCTGTTCAGTAAAAATCGAATCATCTTTTTTTTCTCCTATTTCAAAACGAACTTTCAACTCTTCCAACAAGGATTTGAGTAAGGATTTTTGCTTCTCGTTTTTTGGATAAATAGTTATGCTTTCCATGATTCAATCTGTTAATACTTACAAATATAAAGAAATTATATCATGTTCTTGGCTCTGATCTGCCTCGCTGCATAGGGTTTGCGAATAAATTAAACCCTATATGAATTTGGAAGTTTGAAAGTTTAGAAATGTTTAATTGTCCAATAAAGCACAACTTTAATAAACCATTTCGGCCTTAACGGCCTTAATGACTTTCACGAGGTTTCCTATACGAAAGGGTTGCGAAAAGAGCGACGAGATGTTCGAAGCATTTTAGTATAAAATGCAAGTTTTCGTCGCTCCGCAAACCTAAGTTCATCGCAACGTGAAAGTCCTTTAGCCTTGATTATTTGTTTCTAAGTTTTTACTTCTCATTTTGAGATAAAGTAAATGAGAAATAAAGTTTATCCGCCGGTGGCGGACCGGCGAGGCAGTACAAAGCTAAACATGAGCAAAAGTATTTATTATTGCCGCATTATACAGGGTAATGAGGTGGTGGTGGTTGATAAGGTGGTGAAACTGTAGTACTCTCCCCCTGCCTGCTGCAGGCAGGGGGCCCCTTCTTCGACCTCACCCCCGTCCCCTCTCCTCAAGGAGAGGGGAGAAACAATTGTTAGAATTGGGAGATCGTTAAGCCTATCTCTTTGCTTCATCGACCTCCCCCCTTCCTGCCTGCTGCAGGCAGGGAAGGTCGATTATGTAATGAGTAACCGAAATCAAATAATGTGAACTAATAACTTATTCTCATGTGAAAGGCTAATGAAATTTCACTTAAGCATTAAATTAACTTACCGCAAGTCTTTTAAATACAATATATTAATTGCCTCTGATAAACACATACTCTCCACTTCCACCGACTAAAAATTTCAGTTCCTGTTTATCCGCCTGAAAGGCGTCGTATCCCTTTTTAAGATTCTCCCAGAATTGAATTAATTCTTTATTATTCTTGAATTTCTCTTTATAAAAAAGCATGTTTTGCTCCTTCATATTAAAAGGGAACACATAAACGGGAATGTTCTTCTGACCATTGTTTTTAGCGTGAACCGCACATAGATAAATCTCCTTGATTTTATCATCTGTCATAGGCATGCAGCCGATAGTCACACAGTTTCCATGAATGAAAATATCTCCCCCGAGATTTGCTGCTTTACTCCTTTTTCGATCGGCAGCATTGGGGTAATTAAGTCCTAGAGAAAGGTAAAAATTGCTGGAGGCATTAAACCGGTCTATATGATAAAAGCCTTCAGGAACCTGAGCATCTCCTTTCTTATTTTTTGGTCCAAGAGTGCCTGATTTGGCGCAGATTTTATATGCCTTTAATTTGGAGTAGGCCTTGTCATTTTTGCTTTTCACATACAATTCAAGCTCATCACTTTCTTTGTAAGCTATGAGCATCATTTGAAAATCTGAAAGTTTTAGTCCTTTGTTTTTTAAGGTTGATTCAAGTTGAGGTTTTTTCTCTTCAGAAGCTTTTCGTACTCTCTGAAATTTGAGCTGCTCACTAAGAAAACTGCTTTGAAAAGCAAATAGCGTCATTGCAAGTACTGGCCAAGAAAGTTTAAGCCACTTTTTCACAAAATCGTTTTGTTTGATGTGCAGAATAATTTCAACGCAGATTTTCCTTAAAAATTCCTTCGGGAAAAATAAAAAAGTGCATTCTCTTAAGGAAAATGCACTTTAATCTTTATTGGAAATATTTCTTATTTAACCCTTTCCATGTATTCACCTGTGCGGGTGTCTACTTTAATTTTCTCACCAATATTGATAAAAAGTGGGATGTTAATAGATGCTCCAGTCTCAAGAGTTGCCGGTTTTAATGTTTTTGTTGCTGTATCTCCTTTTACACCGGGTTCGGTGTAGGTAACTTCTAATTCAACAGTTTTTGGAGCTTCTGCATAAATGACCGAATCACCTTCAAAAGCCACGTTCACTTCAAGGTTTTCTTTCATGTATTTTACACCATCGCCGAAGAGGTTTTCTTCAATATAGATTTGCTCAAACGTATCATTGTCCATACAAACCAGGCTTTCGCCTTCGCGATATAAATACTGTAAAGGACGCATTTCAACACGTACAACCTCGATACTTTCTCCTGAGCGGAATCTATTTTCAGCAAGTTTATTATTTGAAATATTCCTCATTTTGGCTTGATAAAAAGCTCTAAGGTTTCCTGGAGTACGATGCTGCCATTCGATAATCAAACAAAGTTCACCATTGTAGCGAATAAAAGTACCAACGTTTACGTCCTGAGTTGTTGCCATATAGATTTGTTAAGGGCTCAAATATAAGAAAAAGGGCTTCTGTTTTGGAGTGCTTAAAACCACCGTCTTCTCATGAAGATGATAAGAATTATCATACTCAGGGTCAGCGAAATAGCCATAATCCAAGTAAATGCTGAACTTGAATCCTGACCGGGTATTCTGACGTTCATACCAAAGAAACTAGCTATTAGCGTTGGCACATACAATACGATGGTTATCAAGGTGAGTGTCTTGATAATCTTATTCATATTATTGTTGATGATACTGGCATAGGCCGATGTCATCTGTAGCAAGATATTATTAGCAATATTGGTCATCTCAATGGCTTGCTGAAACTCGGTTACAACATCCTGAAACAACTCCTCGTCTTCTTCATAGGTGCGCAAAAGCTGAAGTCTGTTCAAACGTGCCATCATAAGCTCATTCGATTTCAGGGCAGTTGTGTAGTAAATGAGGACTTTCTGATACTTCAGCAAATCGAAGATATCTTGATTTTTCATGCTCGACTGAAGGTCATCTTCAATCTGATCTACCGTTTTATTTATCTCACGCAAATGCGAGAGGAATTTTGTAGCTGTCTTTAATAATATGAGAAGCAGAAAACGGTAATGCTTGCTAGTATTGAGGTTTTTAACTCTGTTATTTTCAAATTCCTGAACAATGATATTGTCCTCTTTGGTGATGGTCATGAAATAATCATCATTCTGAAGCACTCCCAAAGGAATGGTAATAAAAGGAGCTTCGTCCTTTTTACCTCTGAAGTGTGGAATTTTAATCAAGGTGAAGAGAATATCTTCATCGCGCTCAGCTCTGGCCTTCTCGTCAATATCGAGCGGATCCATAAGGTACTCTTCAGAAAAAGGAAACTCTTGAATTAGCCAGGCAAGTTCTTCATCGCTGGGATCAACAACATTAATCCAGCAACCAGGTTCCGGCTTCTGAATTTCCTCCAGCCTGCGATTTTCGGTTTTGAAGATCGTGATCATTGTTCATGGCTTGGCGTAATGCCGGTTTTTTGGGTTCGGGGCGAAAATACGTTTTTTATTTCATAAGGATATCGATGTATCAAGGAAATAGAAATCCTAGATGCAGATATGTGCAAGCGGCTAGCTGTTTTGGATTGTTAAAGTGAGTGAAACTTTAAATTTAAACGAGTATAGACGTTTAGAAACGGTTTAGGTCATATGAAACACTTAAATTGTTCCTTTACCTACCCCGACTATCTTTATTAACTCTGTAGGTGGGCAGGGGCAATTGGGCTTGTCCCTGAGCATTTTTCAGCACTTTCTCAAGCCAATAATTCCGAAATCACTTTCATTTTATCAACTCGAATCTCCTTTCTCCTTTCTCCTTTCTCCTTTCCCCTTTCTCCTTACTCAATACTCCTTCCCCTCACCACTTCATAAACCACCAAAGCTGTTGCTACCGAAACATTCAACGATTCAGTTTTGCCCGTCATGGGAATTCTCACCTTTAAATCTGCCTTTTTTAGGTACTCGGGACTAATCCCGTCTTCTTCAGAGCCCATTAAGATTGCCACTGGCCCGGAAATTTTCTGATCAAATAAACCTGATTCAGTTTTTTCTGTGCAGGCCACAATCTTTAGGCCTGAATTTTTGAGATAATCGAGCGTATCTTTTAAGTTGCTGCTGCGGCATACCGGTAAATGCATCAAGGCTCCAGCAGATGTTTTTAAAGCATCAGAACCAATTCTTGCGCTACCGCGCGATGGAACCACAACTGCATCCACTCCGGCGCATTCAGCAGTACGACAAATAGCACCAAAATTTCTCACATCGGTAACCCTATCTAAAATCAACAAAAAAGGATCGCGGCCTTCTTCATACACCCGCCGAAGTACTTCCTCCAAAGGTGAAAATGAAACTGGCGAAATCATTCCAATGATACCCTGGTGATTAGCACGAGTTACTCTATCGAGCTTTTCTTTAGGCACCACCTGAGAAGGCACTTCTAAATCTGTGAGCAGTTGCCTCAATTCATTCATGTTAGGAGATCTTAATCCAACCTGAATCAGAACCTTGTCAACATCCGCCCCACTTCGCAAGGCTTCCAACACAGGAAAAATTCCAAAAATAATATCCTGTTCTTCCTTCTTCCTCGGTTTATGGTCGTAATGCATGCCTTCTTGTTTTTGCAAAGAACGAAAAATCAAGGCAATTGCCTCTGCTCTATTCTCGACTGTGAACTCATATAAACTTCCGCCGTAAGGCGATTAATAAAAACGTTTTGGGGATAAATAATTTGTGACATAATCCATTACTCCGTCTTCAAGCGAATAAAACTCGTCATTATAACCCCAAGACCTCAATTTGGACATATCTGCCTCAGTGAAATATTGGTATTTATCACGGATATCGAGCGGTGTATCAATAAATCGAATGTCCTTCTCTTTGCCTAAAGCAGTGTAGGTTGCGGAGGCCAAATCGTAAAATGTTCTCGCCTTACCAGTGCCCAGATTTAACAATCCTGAATGGTCGCGATGCGTCATTAACCAAGCGCAAATCTTCACTATATCCATCACATAAATAAAGTCGCGCTGCTGCCCGCCATCTTCAATACCCTCTTTGTGCGAACGAAATAAATTCACAAAACCTCGCTCTTGAATCTGATTAAAAGAATGCATAATCACCGATGCCATTCTTCCTTTGTGAAGCTCGTTAGGTCCGTAAACGTTAAAGAACTTTAATCCTGCCCAAAACCAAGGAGCTCTTTTTTGAGCCAAAGCCCATTTGTCGAAATCATTTTTTGAATCACCGTATGGATTTAAAGGCTTCAACTTATTTACAACTTCGTGACTATCAGAATAACCCTGCTCACCCAATCCATAAGTTGCAGCTGATGAAGCATATACAAGCGGCAAACCATACTTTACACACGAATTCCAAACGGCCTTTGAATAATTGAGGTTAAGCTCATCAAAAATCTCGGCATCAAATTCTGTCGTATCGGTTCTTGCGCCAAGGTGAAACACAAACTGCACGAGATTTTCATTTTCATCGAGCCAATCAATAAAATCATTGCGATGTACTTTCTCTTTGAAGATTTTTCCTTCTAGGTTTGGAGCTTTTTCATCATGACTAAAGTCATCTACCAGAACCAAATCCTTATAATTGAGTTTATTTAGATTTGAAACAAGGCAAGAGGCAATGAAACCTGCAGCTCCGGTAATAACAATCATAATTTATTTTTCAGCAAAGATAAACAATGCGTCCACCCTTGCAGCGTTGAGATTTTAATTGATTTTTGAAGTATGATTCGAATCCTGAGTCTTTTGCCATTTTTATTGCTGCTTGGAGAATTCCAAACTCCTAAGCAAAAACTTGAAATTGAAACCGTACAAAGTAAAAATGATACCATTTTCTGGGCTAAAGAGATGAAACTCACAAGAGCAGACTTTCATGCTCCTGAACCAAGAAGAACTCCTTATGCGGGTTATTCCACCACCGTTATTTTAATGGATTATGAGGTTGAGTCTCAACAAAAAAAACTTATTCAAGCTAAATTCAATATCAGGGCTGGTTTTAACAAGAAGAAATCATGGATTTCAGAATCGTCGCGCTCAAACCCAGACCGAATTTTAATGCATGAACAAGTTCATTTTGATATTTCCGAACTTACTGCCAGAAGATTGCGAGTGAGTCTCGAGAAAAATCGTTTTAGCGCTAATTTCAGAAAAGAAATTGCTCAAATCTATGAAGATCAAATAGAAAAAGGTCAGGAAATGCAAGAAAAATATGATCGTGAAACTAAGCATGGCTTAGATCGTGAAAAGCAGAAACAATGGGAATTAAAAGTAAGCCAACTGCTTGAGGAAGAGGTTTAGCGATTTACCTTAAAGCGGCCAAGGGCGATTGAGTTTTTAGTACCTGAAAGATATGATTTTTCAGTTTTTCATCTACAGAAGTTTGAGAAGCATATTCGTCCCAGCGACTCACCACATCTTTAATTTGAGCAAGTATTTCATCTGGTTTACGGATGTTATTCCGATACGCCATCTCCAATAAATCTTCATCGGCAATTTCCTTTCGTTTTCCCAGAATGCTTAAAGCATGTTGACTCACCCAAATACTTTTCGGATCATAAGAAAAGCAAACATCATAAGCCGGAGCAAGCCGCCAAGTTGAATTCTGCTTCAAAATAAATGAGAAGTTCTTCGTGTGATCATCGCAATTAACAGCATACACATTAAAAACCATTCGTCTGAACATTTGCTCAGCCTGAGGATAATCGAGTTTCAGCATGCGCATGGTTTGGAAAAGCTGCTCATAACTGTACGAATTCACCTGATTAAAATCAAAATGCTGCATGGCACATAAAGTTTGCACATGATGCTTGGTAGAAGAGCCTTCTCTATCAAAACGCTTTGTCATGAAATGAGCTCTGCCATTTTCTTCCAGCAGCCGGCATTCCATCATATCGATGCCACAATCTTTTGCCATCAGGTAATACGACATTTCCACTCGGCCATAACCATAGCTTTCACCAAATTGTGTCTTGCTCACCCCATCAAGCTTGAGTAACCAGTGCGAAAAGCCCTCTGGTGCAGAACTTTGCCCCGACCTTACCTCCCCTGAACTTTCATTGTAGGCAATAACTGCTTTTGGTCTTGCGCCTCCGGCGGAAGTACCCACTTTGAGAACTTCTATCATAGCCTGCCTCTTATCTGCATCGAGATTGGTAGTAAAACCTTTCTTTTTATTGAGGATGGAAGATGCGGTATCCACTAAGCTCTGGATTTCGATAGCTTGAGATCCAGAGGTGGAATTCTGTTTTGCTGGTTCAAATTCGAGAGCTCCCATTGCTCTTCTACCAATGAAACAGAGTAGTTCAACTGGATTCATACTGTCTTGAGTTCGGCCATTGCCAGTAAGCCAAGCATTGATGAGATCTCTTCCAAACCTATCGGGCAGAGAATCTGCCAACATACCAGGCAAGCCTTTAAATGTATTCAGCTCTGCCAAATTCTTAGGCCTCAATTCTGGAAAAGCATGAAGCTTTTGCCCATCGGCTAAAGGCATTTTTAAAGGAGCAAGTTCAATGCGTTTGCTCAGAAAATTTTTATCGTACTGAAAAACCCCGAAGTTTCTTTCAGGTTCCCAGCGGACAGCCCCAACAAACTGACCCCATATTTTAATTTCAGCAACATCTACCATTCTAGGTCTTTATTGGGATCTGGTTCTGCAGCTATGGAATTGCGACTAGCACGCTGCCGCTCATTACGCTTCATTTTAGCATAAAGAATAGGACTGATTTCACTTTGAACTTTGAAAACATCTAAAACATGAAATAAATCTAGCACCCTTAGCACTTGAATTAAAGTAGAAATGGTAACTGTTTCGCCGCGCTCGAGAAGACTCAAGGTAGAGCGACTCATGCCTGCTGCCGTGGCAACATCTTGTTGGGTTTTGTTTTGGCGAAGCCGATGATGCTTAATGAATTCACCGATGGACTTCTGAATATCTAAATCAGATTTGGCAGGCCAGATATTGTATGACTTCTCATTCATAAATTGGTATATTATATAGTAACGAATGATTAAACATTCAAATATACAAATTTATTTGTAAGTAAAAAACGAATCAGATATCATTCAATAAATACATTTATTGAGCATAATGAATGATATCTAATGCAAATAATTAGATTGATAAAAGGGCGGCTGCAATTCTTTGTTCAATTACTTGAACATCATCTCCCTCGGCACGAGGAATAAAGGTCTTACCAGTAATTTGCTCATACAATTCGCAATACCTCGCCGCTACATCCTGCACAAACGCATCGCTCATTTCAGGAATAACTTGTCCATCCTTGCCTTGAAAACCGTTTGAAATTAACCATTGACGGACAAATTCCTTACTTAATTGCTTTTGACTCTCTCCCTGATTCTGTCGTTCCTGATACCCATCAGCATAAAAATACCTAGAGGAGTCAGGTGTATGAACTTCATCAATTAAACGAATCACACCTTTATCATCTCGGCCAAACTCATACTTAGTATCAACGAGAATCAATCCCTGCGCAGCAGCCATCTTCGTTCCTAATTCATAAAGCTTTCGAGTATAATCTTCCAGAATCAGATAATCAGCCTCAGAAACAATGCCTTGATTAAGTATCTCTTCTCTCGAAATATCTTCGTCATGGCCTTCTGAAGCTTTCGTTGTTGGTGTAATGATAGGTTCCGGAAGCTTATCATTTTCCTTCAGCCCTTCGGGCAAAGCCACTCCACATAACACACGCTTTCCGGCTTTATATTCTCGGGCGGCATGACCGGCCAAATAGCCTCGAATAACCATCTCCACCTTAAAAGGCTCACATTTTAAACCAATAGAAACACTTGGATCGGGACACGAAAGCAACCAATTAGGAACAATCTCAGCACTAGCTCTTAAGAAATGCTCGGCCGTTTGATTTAACACTTGACCTTTAGAAGGAATCCCTTTAGGCAAGACCACATCAAAAGCAGAAATTCTATCGCTGGCTAACATCACCAAAATGCGGTCATCAATGGTATAAACATCTCTCACCTTTCCTCTGTAAAAAGAGGTAATGCCTTTTAAATCAAGCTTTACGTCCTGAAGATTCATTTTCGTCCTGATTTTTCTGATATGCATGTAAAATGCGTGTCACCAATTTATGCCTAATCACATCACTAGTGTCTAAGTGAATGATTTCAATTCCTTCAACACCTGTTAAAATTCTTATTCCATTTGCCAAGCCAGACGGCTGATTCTTAGGTAAGTCAATCTGAGTTAAATCACCAGTAATAAGGAATTTAGCGGAACGCCCCATTCGAGTGAGGAACATTTTCAGCTGAGCTTCAGTGGCATTTTGCGCCTCATCGAGAATTACGAAAGCATGATCGAGGGTTCTTCCTCTCATAAAAGCGAGTGGTGCAATTTGAATTATCCCTCCTTCCAAAAAAGAACTCAGCTTTTCAGCTGGAATCATATCGAGCAAAGCGTCATACAAAGGCTGAAGATAAGGATCTAGCTTCTCTCTCAAATCACCGGGCAAAAAGCCAAGATTTTCTCCTGCCTCAACAGCAGGCCGAGTAAGAATAATCCTTTTTACCTCCTTATTTCTTAAAGCACGCACAGCAAGAGCTACAGCTGTGTAAGTTTTACCAGTTCCCGCCGGACCAATGGCAAATACCATATCACTTGCAAAAGAGGCGGTTACAATTCGTCTTTGGTTAGGTGTCCTAGCTTTTACTACTACTCCGTTATTGCCAAAAACAATTACATCAGTTGATGGATTTCCATAGGAAGAAGGGTCTTCTGATTCCTGAACGAAATTTCCAGGCAACATGAGTTTTTTGACCAATTGCTCACTCAAATTTCCGTAACGTTGTTGGTGTTGAATAAGTTGAGACAGCTTTTGTTCAAAATTGTCTATTTCGGCTTCTTCACCTTGAATTTTTAGCTCAAGTCCACGCGCTACAATTTTTAATGCAGGATAAAATGCTCTAATTTGTTCAAGCGTGGAGTCGTTCACTCCGTAAAGCTCAACCGGATTTATGTCCGGAAGAAGGATAGTTTTTTCAGTCAATCTATTTTGTAATGTTTATGATTTTGAAAATGCGAGGTTGCTTTTCACACACAAATAAATGAATTTTGACGCCGCCTTGCAATTCCCTAAACTATTCTAATGGCAATAATTACACTCACCACAGATCTAGGACTGAGCGATTACTACGTATCGGCGGTGAAAGGCAGCATTTTAAGGGAGTTACCAGATGCAAATATTATTGATATAACTCACGACATTCCAAAGTTCGACCGAATGAAGGCGGGTTACATGCTCAGAAATGCATTTCGTTATTTTCCTAAAGGAACCATTCATGTGATTGGTGTTGAAAGTCTCGAAGATGAACAAACGCCTCATATTGCAATAAAAGCAGAAGGCCATTACTTTATTGGTGCCGATACTGGGGTTTTTTCCTTGATTTTGAAGGAAGAAGCTCAGGAAGTTGTCCAATTGAATTTCAGTAAAAAATTCGCAGGTTCTAGCTTTCCTATGGAACAAATATTCGTTCCTGCAGCCTGTCATTTGGCAAGAGGAGGCACTCTACAAGTTATTGGTCGCCTTATCGGCGGATATAGAAAAATGCTCATGCCCGCCCCTACCCGAGGAGAATCTCACCTTGGTGCGAGTATTCAGTTTATAGATTCATATGGAAATATCATCACCAACATCACAAAGAACATTTTTGATGAAGCTGGAAAAGGACTTCCCTTCGAGATCATTTTAAGGTCAAAAGTCCATTCAATTAGCCGATTAGCAAAAAACTATAATGATGTTGCTGAGGGAGAACTTCTTGCCTTATTCAATGCTGAGGGGCATCTTGAAATTAGTTTAAATCGCGGTTCCGCTGCCAAGCTTCTAGGTTTAAAAGTAAATGAAAGTTTAAGAGTTGAGTTTCATGCTGATAAGAATCGTTGATATGAAATTCCTTCCCGGTAAACGGGAAGACTTTTTAGAGGTATTTGAATCCTCCAAAGCAGCAATTGCTTCTTTTGAAGGCTGTCTTCACCTTGAACTTCTCAATGATAAGTCCGACTCCAACAGATTTTTTACATACAGTCACTGGGAATCAGAAAAACACCTCGAAGATTATCGAAATTCCGAGCTTTTTAAGAACACTTGGTCCAAGACAAAAATATTGTTTGAAAGAAGGGCTTCAGCATCCTCTTTTGATGCTTTATTCTCTTCATCTTCAAAATATTAAAAAAATTCTGTTTCTCTTGCCCTGACAGAATACTGTAAGCCTTTTCAATTTTCCTCCCCCTTTTCAAAAATCACCCATAATCTTACTTTGCTCTAGAAGTACTACAGATTGATAGTGGTCTAATTATCTGGACTTTACGGGAAATTAGCTTTTTATTCCTGCTTAAAACTTACAATGTAAGTGGCAATGACTTACGCAGACATGTAGGAGGCAACCGTAAAGTAGTTTTGTCAGTATTAAATCTACAAACTGTTTTATCAGTCAAAATCAATTAATTATGAATCGATTATACGCCATACTACTCACCACACTATTTGTGGGAGTTTCAGCCTTCGAAGCGGAAGCAGTGGAAAAAACATGGACAGGTTCAAGCAGCAACAGTTTCAACGCTGCTAATAACTGGCAGCCTGCGGGCGTGCCAACCACAAGCGACAATATTATTTTTAATGGCTCAGTTAGTAGTGCTAATTGTGATTTCACAGGTCTTACCGTGGTTTCTGCATTGCATGTTCTACCTAACTATATCGGAACTATTAGATCAACTGCTAATGCTTCAGGAATTCTCACCGTTCAGGGTGAAATACTTCTTGAAGGCGGCACACTCGATATTGGACTAAGCAGACTTAAATCAATGCAATTGCTTCATGTAAACGGAGGAACTCTTATTAAGGGAAATGGTGGAATAGCATCCATGATTAACGTAATAATTGATGCCGGCTCTTTTACCATTGCAAACTGCGAGGTTGAAATACTTGGCAGCTTCAATATGTCAAGCGGGCAATTCACTTTAGGTAACGGACCATTTAAAATAAATGGAACCTACTCTCAAACTGAAGGGCAATTCTTAAAAAGCGGTGGGACAGGTTTATTCCAAAGTGCCATTCCTGTTGAAGTTTCAGGAGGAGAATTTAATAGTTCATTTTCTGATCTTTCATTTAAAAGCTTGAACTTATCTGGTGGTATGTTTAGGGGTAACGCTGGGCTTTATTTCACAGGAGACTTTACTGTTGCAGGAACCTCAATCCTAAATAAGGTTGGAGGTTCTATCTATATGAGTGCTGGAACAAAAATTATCAGCTCAGCTACTTTTAGTCCGGGATCTTCTTCGCTTCAGGCAGATGAAATTGAAATCAATGGAGGAATATTCAGCTTTGGTTCAGGAAACGTAATCGTAAACGGCGACGTCACGGCAAGCAATGCCGAAATCTCGAAAGTAAGTGGAAACGCTAATATCTCTCTTGACCATGAAGCTTCATTCACAAATTGCACAGTCACTTGGGGTGATAACCTACTTAATTTCGGAAATCTATCATTGAATGATACTGAAATTGAAATTGGAAACGGCTCTCTTAACGTGGATGGAAACCTTACTCAAACGGGTAATAGCTCTTTCTTTAAAACAGGAGGTTTTACTAATTTGTCCCTGTCGGGCGATGTGATGCTGAACGGTGGAAGCATGGATTTATCTTCTTGCGATGAATTACATTGTGGAAACTGGAAGCAAGGTGGAGGCTCAGTTGTTCATGGAAACATCCCTGTTAAAATCAATGGTCGCTTGCAATTAAGCAATGATGCAGTTTACACAGCAACATCAGGCATCACTAATCTATTAGGTGATTTCAGAAAAGTTAGCGGCACATTTAACCATAATTCAGGTACTATGCTTATGTCGGGTGTTAGCTCTCTTACATACCGAATATTAGGAAATCCTACATTTCATATCCTTGAATTAGCTAATACCAGCGGCTTAAATGTAAAAACCGTAGAAATTTATGGAGCAGTAAATATTGCTTCTGAATTGAAATTTAATAATGCCAATGCTGCCAACAGACCTATTGCAATTAACAATGGTACATTTTGGTTGTATGGCAATTTGAATATCAGCAATTACAGAACTCAACTTATAAATACTGGTTCAGCAACCATACGTTTCGCTTCTTCTGGAAATCAAACTATTCTTGGAACTTCTTCCACAGCTGGTGCAGGTATCTTACCTAAAATCAGGGTTGAAAAGCCTGGAGGTCAGTTTTCACTTAGTGGAAACGTGAGTTTTGGAAATGGATTTAGTCACCAAACAGCAGATATCCAATTTGACCCTGATTTTGTTTTTGTCATGAGTGGAGGATCATTTATGGTCGAAAACCTATTTATTCCAATGGTTAAAGTTACAGGCGAAGCTACCTTAACAAGTAACCTCATCACCATGGGAAATCTTGAAATTGAAGATTCTGGACTTTTAATGAATGGCAGCATGCCTGTAAGCGTTAACTCCAGTTTTATTAATTATGGAAGATACCAGAATATGACAGGCTTAACCAATGTTACAGGTGCATTTGAAAATTACGGTGAATTTGCTGCAAATAGCGGATCCGTTAATGCTCTTTCTGGTATTAATCAGATTGCAGGTGTTTTTGCTTGCAGCAATGGTCAAGTAAATGTACTTGGAACATTGAATGTAATTGGAGGTACTTTCAGCACCAATAACGGCTTAGTTCAGGTTTCTGGTGGCTTGTTGCAAAATGGAGGTACTATAAAAGGCAATCTCAATGCGGGTAGTATGACTATTAGTCAAAACTTCATTCAAAACAGCGGAACTTATGATGCTCAAAACGGCACTCTGAATATTGGAGGCACTCTTCAAATGAATGGTATATTTATTAGAGGAAATGGAACGATTAATTTCAATGGAATTGGTCCTCAAAGCATTCCTGCCTTATTCTATAATAAGCTCTCAATTGCTGGAACAGGACGTTTAATAACCCTACCCCAAACAGAAATTAAAATTGGTGCTGCTATCGCAGGATTTGCACCTCATCCTTCTAACTCTTATATCAGCACTAACAGTACGATTAATTATTGTGCTAATGGTCCTCAAGAGGTCATAGGCTTCCCATATCATAACCTCACAGTTTCAAGGTCTGGTCAAAAAACAATGATAGGAAACTCCTCTGTTAAGCAGGTGCTTTCTGTTCTAAACCTTGCTAGCTTAGATGCAGATGGTGCTGCAAACAACTTAAAGATGACTCTTTTAAGCACGCAAAACCTAACAGCTCGAATTGCTCCTTTATCTAATTCAGCATCTATTACAGGTAATATGATTGTTCAGAGATGGACTCGTGGGGGTGTTCGAACGAATCGGTTTTTCGCCTCTCCTGTTGATTCAATTGGAGGTATTAAAATAAAACAATTCAAAGACGACATTTTGGTTTACGGACCAGGAGGTGCGGCTAATGGATTTGACAATGCAACTGTTTTCAACGCAAATATTTCAGTTTATGACGAGGCTCGACCAAATGGAACAGAGTGGCGTTCACCAGCAAACATCAATGAAGTTGTTCCTGTAGGAAAAGGTGTCTTGCTTTATCATTTAGGTGATCGCACACAAGCTCCTTTGCAAAATAATACAATTCCTAACCCTGCTACAATAGATTTTATTGGAACTCCAAACCAAGGAACTATTAATATTCCGATGGCTTGTTCTGCTCCTTGCATCACTACAGATAATGGAAATGGTTGGAATCTAGTAGCAAACCCTTATGCATCTCCAATTGATTGGGATTCACCTGAATGGATAAAGTCGGGTCTTGCAAATACAATTTTCATCTGGAATCCAAGAATCAATCAATATGCATCCTATAATTCGGCTAATCCGGAAGCTGCAACAAATGGAGGTTCAAGATATATTGGTCCTGGACAATCATTCTTTATGAAGGCAACTGACAATACTCCTGTTTTAATTGCAAATGAAAATGTTAAATCAACTGTATTCCCTGACACTTTGTTATTCAGAATTTCAGCACCGCAAAACCAATTACGTTTAGTACTTACAAATCAACTTGAAGAAAGCAGAGATGAAGTTATACTCGCGTTTAACGACCTTTCAGCTGAAAGTTTTGAAGAAGAATTTGATGCTTTGAAGCCGAAACTGCCAATGATGATTAGTAATTTGGCTTTAAGAAATACAGATGGCGATTTATTAGGAGTTCACACTCTTAAGCAGCCAGACCTTGCCATTGAGGACAAAGTATTTCC
The DNA here is from genome assembly GCA_040882555.1 of Bacteroidia bacterium. Classification (GTDB taxonomy): domain Bacteria; phylum Bacteroidota; class Bacteroidia; order M30B66; family M30B66; genus M30B66. The sequence goes on along the minus strand of JBBEBC010000117.1, from coordinate 2,174 downwards.
TCTTTCATTAGACGCTATAGCTGGTAACTACCAACTCGAAGCAAATCAGATATCAAGCTTTGGAAGCAATGTTGATTTTTACCTTGAGAATAAATTATCAGGTAGCATAGAATTACTTGAAGAAGGCAAAAATTACCCAATCATTATTACAGAAGGTGCCGAAGCAATTCAATCTGAAGCATACTCTATTCGATTAAGAAATCATTACACAACTCAAACGGTTACAGAAGGAAGTCTCAGAGCATTTCCAAATCCTACAAATGGAAACCAAGTTTCAGTTTGGGTTGGCGATAGTTCAAAAGGAACTATGGATGTATTTGATGCTTTGGGTCACCGCGTTGCGGGAGGTATTTATTCGCCACAAGGCGGAATCGTTAAGCCTGAAGATTTCAGAAACTTAGCGGCTGGTGTTTACACAATAACTTGGACCACAGACACTGAACGCAATAGCACAAGAATCACGTTAAACTAAGTGTCGTTTTAACACAAAAATATCAACAAAAAGCCCCGAAATTCGGGGCTTTTTTATTTTATCACTTTGATTATCAACTAATAAAACACGAATCTAAATCAAGTGTTCACGTTAACAACAACTCTCATCACTAGAGGCTTTTTCAAATTTATTTGTGTTTATTTGAAAACAAACTAAACTATCAAGACAATGGGAATTATTTCAGAATTTAAAACATTTGCCATGCGTGGTAATGTTATGGACATGGCTGTCGGTATTATTATAGGCGGTGCATTTGGAAAGATTATTGGCTCCTTAGTGAGCGACGTAATTATGCCACCAATAGGACTTGCCTTGGGGGGTGTTAATTTTAGTGAACTAAAAATCACTTTACAAGAAGCTGTAATGGAAGGAGAAACTGTTGCAACTGAAGCTGTTTCTATTAATTATGGTGCTTTTATCGACACCGTCATTCAATTTCTAATTGTAGCTTTCGCTATTTTCATGGTAATAAAAGGCATGAATTCGGCTAAAAAGAAAGAGGTAGAAGCACCTGCAGCTCCTCCAGCGCCTAGTAAAGAAGAAGTATTACTTGGTGAAATTCGTGACTTATTAAAAACTAGAGGATAATTTAAGGATGAAGAGGTTTTTACTATTGTTTGGATTTTCATTTTTTATCGTTTTAAGCACTTCTGCTCAAATTACAATCGTGGAGGACACTACGGTTAACGGATGGAAAAAAGGAGGTTTTTTCGCTGTCAATTTCAATCAAGTTTCTCTCACCAACTGGGCTTCCGGAGGTGAAAGTGCCATATCGGCTACAGCATTAGGAAGTGCCTTCATCAAGTATCGCAAAGACGATTTGTATTGGGAGACTGTACTTGATGCAGGTTATGGTTTTATAACAACTTCTTCTCAGCCTCTAAGGAAGAATGAAGATAAGGTAGAACTCAATTCTAAATTTGGAAAGAAAGCAAAAGGCAAGTTTTACTATGCTGGTATGCTCAATTTCAGAACTCAATTTGCGCCTGGTTTTGATTTTCCAAATGATTCAATTGAAATATCCCGCTTCTTAGCTCCTGCCTATTTATCACTTGCCTTAGGTATGGACTATAAACCGAATGATTGGTTTTCAGCCTTCATTTCTCCTGCAACTGGCAGAGCAACATTTGTATATGATCAAACACTTGCTGATGCAGGTCAGTTTGGTGTTACTGCTGCTGTTCGCGATAATGCTGGAGTGATTATTACACCTGGCGAAAACATTAGATATGAGTTTGGTGCTTATATCCGTGCCCGAGTTCAAGGAGATGTTGCCAAAAATATATCCATTATTTCTAACCTTCAGTTGTTCAATAATTACACAGATCCTATAGCTGAACAAAGAGGTAATATCGATGTAAACTGGGAAACTATCATCAATATCAAAGCGAATAAGTGGTTAACCACCACCTTATTTACCAATCTAATTTATGATCATGATATTGATATTCCAGTTACCAGAACTGTTAACGGAGTTGAAGTTCAAGGTATAGGACCAAGAACTCAGTTTAAGGAAGTCCTCGGAGTAGGACTTTCGTTCCAATTTTAATTAAAACGCCCTGAGCTTGTCGAAGGGCGTTTTATTTTATTGCTCTTTAGCAGAAATAAAATATCCTTGATAAGTCGGAGTAGAACTTTCGTTCCAATTATAATTAAAGCGTCCTGAGCTTGTCGAAGGGCG
>JBBEBC010000116.1:0-18078 GCA_040882555.1 Bacteroidia bacterium | reverse complement strand
TCAATTGGTGGTTTGTGAAAGAAAAAGGAGCTTCGGCTCCTTTTTCTTTGGACTAAACTCGCTGTGTAACATTTTCTTGTGAAATAGGTATAAAACGCAATGGCAATAAAGGTCAAGGCGATTTGTGAATAATAAACTAATACATATTCTTATTGGTTTAATAGTGTCTCTTGCATCAGCAAGTGCTCAGGTAGCCTGTGGCTATGTTTTTGAATACACTGATAACATTGCTTATTCATCGCTTCCTAACAATCAGGAAACACTTATTTTAGCAAGTGGTTCAGCCGTTATAGATGACCCAACTGCCGTATCTCCGACTGATGAAGATTTCTTTCCTCAACAGAGCATTGGATTCCCCTTTATTTTTAATGGGCAATCCTATACCACTTGCGGAGTTGCAACCAATGGCTGGATTTGGTTTGGAAATATAAATCCTGTTAAAGCTGCAGGAGTAGTTATTCCCTTTACCAATATCCTTCAGGCTGATACAGAAATTGAAGGAATTATTTCAGCTTTAAATGGTGATCTCGAAGGTCGTTGGACTGCCGGTTTGGCTAGTATCAGGACATCAAAAAGAGGAACTTCGCCCAATCGCGAGTTTATTATTGAATGGAATAACTTCAAAGCACTAGATGATGCCGAAGGAACTGGATATTGTGGTGAGAATAGAAATCGCTTCGACTTTCAAATCATCCTTCAGGAACAAAACAATAAAATCAGCTTCGCTTATAGAGCCTCTGAATATTGCTGGCAAGGATATGAGCAATATTTTCAAATCGGATTAAGAGGAAACAACAGAACTGATGTTCACACACGTTCAATTGCTTCAGGTCAAAACTCCTGGAATAGCTCAAACATAGGCTTTAACACTTCAACGGCAGTAATAAGATCATCATCGCCTGTAAACCTTCCTCCAGAAAATGCCCGATTTAGTTTCTTTTCTGGTGAACCTCAAGCTGCTATTTGGCTGGGCAACAGTAATAGTTGGAACGACCCTTCGAACTGGAGCACAGGTATGGTACCAGGAAGGTGTAATGATGTTACCATCCCCGGAGGGCTAAGTCATTATCCTGAATTAAGCGGAAATACCCCTGCTTCATGCGCAAATCTTATTATTCAACCTGCAGCCGCAGTTACTCTTAATGAAAATTACAACTCATTTTTAAGTTGCTTCGGTAACTTGATAAATAATGGCGTTATAAGCAACAACACGAACACATACATCACTTTAGCTGGCTCTGAACAAAGCCAAATTGGTGGTTCAGGTCACTTTATTGGTGCCGACTTATTCGTAACTGCAGAATCAGAATATCATTTAATAAATGACCTTGTTATTCGCAATTTATCAATCAATTCAGGAGCATCGCTCCATCTTGAAGAGCACGTTCTAGATGTGTTTTCAATTATCCAAAACGGCACAATAGATCAGGGTAGCGGCATTCTTGTTATTGAAGGGGATGCATCTGCGGTTCAATTAACAGATTCAACATTTCATGCCTCAAGCGGAACTACTTTTTTTGGAAACGGTGAAGTTTGGTCCAACCTCGTTAATCAAACGGTGCCTTCCATCAACTATAATAACCTGTGGATTAGAACCAATAAGAATTTTGAAGTACAGTTAGGCAGCAACGAAGATTTTACTTGTCGCAACTTATTATTTTATAATCCCGGCGAAGCCGGTGGATTTGCAAAAACCGCCAGATCAATTAACGTTTTGGGGGATTTTAGATTAGGTATTGATAGTCTACCCGGTACGTCTTTACAAATTAATCATGCTATTCAGCGTATTAATAATGGTGGAGCTTTTCATATGGGCAAGGAGGATGCTCTTACAATAACGCATGCCCCTGTAAATCAACAAACAGCAATTACAGGATTTCAGAACCCCGTTTTTAATGGCTCTGTTACGTACAATTCTGGTTCAACTCAAACGCTCGTAAACGGTACTTATACAAACCTTAATATAAATGGAAGCGGAGTTAGACGAATTCAAGGAAAAGTGAAGCTGAAAGGGGTTTTAAAGCTAAATGATGGTGTTCTTGAAACGAACGATAGCCTTAGCTTAAAGTCAGATAGCCTCTCTACAGGTTTAATTTCTGGCCAAGGAAATGGCAGTATTACAGGAGAAGTTGAATCTGAAAGATACATACATGGAGAAGGCTCTCAGACAATTTATATAAGCAGTCCTTTTGAAGGTTTGCAGATCATTGACTATTCAAGTGCCATTCCTGTCTTGGGTCCTAACGGTGTTTCGTTTGTAGAAGATAATTCGCCTTCAATCTGGGAATATAAAGGTTATGAGGTTGATAATCAGTTCGTTCAAGGCTGGTATTCTGTTGGTTCAGGCAGAACGGTAATGCAAGGAATGGGAATGCAAACTGCACTGCAAGGTGGAAGTGTTCTTGCTGTTAAGGGAAGTGTAAATTCTGGAAATATATCCATCCCATTAAGTAGTGAAGGCAATCAGGAAAACCTCTCAGGTTACAATCTCATTGGTAATCCATATCCATCTCCGATAAACTGGAATAAGGTTTCTCAGAATCTTCCTTCTACAATAAGTAAATCCATTCACCGAATGGGAAATGGCAATGCATACAACGGGACTTTTGCAACCTGGTTATCATTTAATGGGACAGAAGGACTAGGTATAAATGGCGCTACACCCTATGTTGGAATTCAAGAAGCATTTTTCTCTAGAGCATTTGAAACAGACACTCTAGAACTTAGAAATAGTTACAGAGAGGATATCGTTCAGGTAAATTCAGTGCCCGTTTCTTCTCAAGTTTCGTATATCAGATTAAGCCTTACAGAAGGAAATAAGAAAGACGAGACACTGATTTATTATGCTGAAAACACGAACACAGAAGAAGCTTTAGATTCTCAGGATGCATTAAAAATGCCTGATTCAGGAAATTACAATACATGTTATTCTATTAAGGAAGGATTGAATCTCGCTATTCATGGCAGAGAAATAACACAACAAGCAGATTCTGTTGCTCTTGGGATGCATATTCAAGCATCTGGATTTTTCAAGATTCGCCTTTCTGAAATAATTCATTTCCCTTCCACAGCTATGGTATTTCTTGAAGATCGTGTAAACAGCAATTTTCAAAATATGCGTCAGCAGCCTGAATACGAGGTTTTTCTAAATGCTGGAGAGATTAACAACAGGTTCTTTATTCACTATCGACCTGGAATTCAAGTTAACTCTGTGCGTGAGGGCTGTGAAGGCAATGATGGTCAAATCACATTAAATAACCCAACTTCTACCGCTTGGGATGTGAGTGTTTTCAATAGTCTTGATAGTCTTGTAGAAAGTCGTGAGACGTTTACTGGCTCTCTAATTATTGAAGATCTTCCGGCAGATGAATACCGAATTCAGTTCATTTTAAGTGGACAAAATATATTGATTGAGGAATGGATTCAGGTAGCTCAAGGAAGTGGCATCACGGCTTCTTTCACAGCATCAGCGACAGAGGTTAAGCAAGATGAAGAAGAAGTCATTTTTACTAACACAACACCAGCTGCCCAATCTCTTTTTTGGGATTTTGGTGATGGAATGATGCTTTCTGGCGAGTCTGAAGTGAGTCATATATTCAGCGATCCAGGAGATTATCCGGTTGTATTAACCGCTACGCGGGATGAGTGTTCGGATACTGCTCAAATTACCATCAAGGTGATTACTATTACAGGCATTGATGAGAATTCTTCAACTGAACAGAAGTTTACTTTATTTCCTAATCCAGCAACAACAATAGCTTACATTAAACTTGGCAATCAGGAAATGCTATATGATTTAGAATATGTTCTTGTTGATGCGGCCGGTAGAATCGTAGTGCAACAAAAACTTAATGCCGTTTCACCAGGACAAATGATAGAATTACCTGTATCAGGATTAAGCAAAGGTGCTTACGAAGTAGTGATTAGCTCAGGTAAATTTAGAGGAGTTAGCCGACTCATGGTTGGGAGCAAATAAAGAAATCCACCGAAGGTGAAAACCTTAACTTTCTTTTCTGATTTTCTCTAGGAAGTGTGTTGTTGAATAACCTGCTGTAAAGTCTATAACAGCTACCGTTCCGCCATTAGTTTTAACAAAATCTGCTCCTACAATATCTTCGATTTTGTAATCGCCGCCTTTTACCAATATATCAGGAGAAATCTCTTCAATTAGATTTTCAGGAGTGTCCTCACTAAAACCACAAACAGCATCAACAAATCCCAATGAAGCTAATGCTAAAGCTCTGTCAGCAAAAACATTCAAGGGACGCCCTTCGCCCTTAAGACGTTTAACAGAATCGTCGTCATTAAGTCCAACAATGAGTATACTCCCAAGATCAGCTGCAGCTGCTAAATATTCAATATGTCCTCTATGAAGGATATCAAAGCAGCCATTAGTAAAAACCACTTTATTATTCAAGAATTTACGCATATGAGCGTACTTTTTCAAATCCGCGAGAGAGAATATTTTGGCTGAGATGCGATCAAGATGTTTCAAGTTTCGGAAGTTTTTTACGTTGAAAAGCCATGCTAATTAGTGCAAAAATCCCTGCAGTAATAGTCATTATAAATTGAGTAGAATGTACTAAAGTAGCGAAAACTAAACCTGGACGAAGTTGCTCACCAGTAATAGCGTTAAGCGATGGGCTGATGTTATACAGCAATAAGGCTTTTTCTACAAGGTAGTGAAATGCACCAAAGCCTCCTTGAACAGGAGCAGTCATTCCAAGTCCACCCACAACCATAAGAAACAACCCATCAAAGGCTTTTAAAGCTGCAGTGGGCTCATAGGCATAGACGCAAACCCAGGTCATCAAAAAATAATTGAACCAAATAAAGAAGGTGTGAAAAAGAAATGCTCCTTTTCGCTTCATTTTGAATAAAGTAGCAAAACCATCACCGATGCCTTTAAAAAGATTCTTCAACTTTATTACCGCTCCTAATTCCCCAAACCTGGCAAAAAACCATCTAATAAAAACAAAGCCGCCAATTATCAGAAATGCTAAAATCAAATAAAGAAATGGGCCTAATTTATCAAGACTAATAAGAATTGCATCGAGCTTATCTCCAAAAACCTCATTTCTGAAAAAAGAACCAAAGCGCTCAAACTGAGCAAAAACGACAACAGCAATTAGACTAATGAGAATAAGTAAATCAATTACACGCTCAAGAATAACAGTTCCAATAAGCTGAGTAACGGGGACCTTGTCTGTCTGATTAAGCATGGTGCACCTAACAACCTCTCCCATTCTAGGCAAACCAATATTTGTTAAATAACCAATCGCAACGGCATTGAAACAATTCAATAGAGGTGGTCTATACCCTAGAGGCTCAAGAACTATTCTCCATCTCCATGCCCTTGAAATCATTGCTATTAAGCCACAAAAAAATGAAAGTGCTATCCAATAAGGGTTGGCATGTTTTATTTCATTCCACATCCAGACGAGATCTACATCTTTAAAAACGAGATATAGCAGCAATAGGCCGATGGCGAGGAAAACATAATACCTAACGGCTGTCCAGATGCGCTTCATTTTTTAGCGTAATGAATTGGTTGAAATATCGGGAAAGATCACGCTCGGCTTAAAGGCTTTTGCCTCTTCCAAATCCATCATAGCATAGGAAATAATGATTAAAATATCTCCCACAGCTACTTTTCGTGCTGCAGGACCATTCATACATATGACTCCCGAGCCCCTTCCACCTTTAATGACATACGTTTCTAAACGTTCGCCATTATTGACATTTAGCACCTGCACTTTCTCATTCTCAATGAGATTGGCGGCATCCATCAGGTCTTCATCAATTGTAACGCTCCCGATATAGTTCAGGTCGGCCTGAGTGACAGTTACTCTGTGGATTTTCGATTTAAGTACTTCGATGTACATGATTCAGAGGGCGAAACTACACTAATTGAATGTATTGCGCAACGCTCAAGAGAGTGGTAATAAAATATTATCTATTAGACGAACCTTGCCAACTCGGGCAGCCAAGCATGCAACCATTTCAATATCGGCATAATCATGCTGAACATCAAGACTTTGAACATCAACAACTTCTAGATACTCCAAGTTTATTTCCGAATTAGAAAGCATTTTTTTAGCACTGTCTAATAAATCTTTAAAAGGCATTTTTCTCCAATTGCTTTCTAAATAGAACAATGTTTTTGACAGTAAAACAGAATGCTCCCTGTCAGTTTCAGTAAGTCGCTGATTTCTTGAACTCATTGCAAGACCATCATTTTCACGAATTATTGCACACGGTACAATTTGCATTTCAGGATATACTTGCTCAGCCAAATGCTTAATAATAGTGAGTTGCTGAAAGTCTTTTAATCCAAAATAAGCCCTATTCGGGCGGATGATATCGAAGAATTTACTCACTATGGTAACAACACCCTGAAAGTGACCTTCTCGGTATTTACCTTCCATTACGGTATCTAATCCCTTCAGATTTATGTTAAAAAGCTCTTCTCCGGATTGATACATTTCATCCGCCGAAGGCATAAATAACACATCCGGCTTAATAGTCTCGAGTAATTGAATATCAGTTTCTTCGGTCCGGGGATAATTAGTATAATCTTCACTCTCATTAAACTGAGTAGGATTAACGAAGATGCTCACAATAGTCAGATCATTTTCCTCAACAGACCGTTTAACTAAGGATGCATGCCCCTGATGCAAAGCGCCCATTGTAGGAATAAAACCAAATTGCTTTGAGCTACGGGCCTGGTGAAACCGAAAGTCACTCAGTTGGCTTATGGTTTTGAATATGTGCATTGAAATAAAATCGCCTGAATGAATATGTTGCTAAAATGCGCTTTTTCGGAGGTTTATGGCGATAATTGGCGCAAAGCTAATAGAACGTCCTTGATTATTTCCAATTTTTTTTCGTAATTTTGTAATCTGATTTACGAATTACGTATTCTATGGACTATTCTACCGTACATCGTTTCACTTTCGGTTTTCAAAAGAATAGACCTTCACATTTTTCTGTTTTATATTTTAATTGATTTGGTATGACGAAAACAAGAGTATTGTTTGTTTCGCAGGAGATTACACCGTATTTGCCTGAAAACCCACTTTCTAAAACTGCTCGTGAGTTGCCTCAGGCTATCCAAGAAAAGGGCCGAGAAATAAGAACTTTTATGCCCCGCTATGGCTGCATTAATGAAAGACGTAATCAATTACACGAAGTAATACGCTTGTCAGGAATGAACCTCATCGTAGATGATAATGATCAACCACTAATTATCAAGGTTGCATCAATTCAGGCTGCAAGAATGCAGGTTTATTTTATTGACAATGAGGAGTTTTTCCAGCGGAAGTTTGTTATCAGTGACAAGAGCAAGAAATTCTATGCTGACAATGATGAGCGTATGCTTTTCTTTTGCAAAGGAGTAATTGAAACTGTTAAAAAATTAGGCTGGTCGCCTGATGTGATACATTGTCACGGATGGATGGCAGCTCTTTTACCTGCTCTTATTAAGAAGAAGTATATTGATGATCCTCTTTTCTCTGATAGTAAAGTAATTGTTTCCTTATACAACGATAAGTTTAATGAGACAATGGATCATCGCTTAGCTGAAAAGTTAATGCTTGATGGTATTGATGCAACTGATGTTGCAGCTATAAAAGAGCCTACTTATGAGAATTTGATGAAGTATGCAATTGCTCACGCTGATGGCGTTATTGTAGCTGATGAATCAGTTGATAATGCTCTTACAGCACATGCTAAGTCGTTGAAGAAAGATACGCTTGAGAATTTCAATAATGAAGACCAAGCAGATGCTTGTTCTAACTTCTATGACGAAGTGTTATTGGGGGAGCAGGTAGCCGAAATGGCTGATTAATCAAATCAATTTTATACTGATTGTACTTGAGTAATTATTCAAATTTAAACCCGGATTCTTTCTTTGCGAAGCTTCCGGGTTTCCTGTTGATAGCAGTTTCGGCATTAATTTATTCCTGCAAAGAGCCTGACTTGGGCCTTGAGGTTCAAGACCCAGCAGATGTTGTTAACCTTCTTAGAACTGATAGCTTTACCATTAGAACAACAATGGAGAGGCAGGATTCAGTGCGGAGTGATGAACTTAGTGCAAATCTTCTGGGAGCGTATAATGATCCATTGCTGGGTAATATGAGAGCTTCATTTTACACGCAACTAGTTCCTACAGTAAGTAATATTAACCTAGGTGAAGGGTTTATCCCTGATTCTATGGTAATGGTTATTCCTTACAGGGGATTTTATGGTGACATCTCTAAGCTTAGCGGATTGCAGAGATTTACTGTTTATCGCGTGCTCGAAAATATGAGCAGAGATGAGGTCTATTTTAGCAATAAGGTATTATTGACTGAAACTCAAGCATTAGGTAACACTGGCTTTATAGTTCCACGAGTAGCTGATTCTGTAACTGTTACAGGTAACAGAGATATTCCTCAAATGCGAATTCCGATAAATTTGGATCTTGCTGCTGACTTTGCTGCAAATGGAAGTTCATTATTAAGCATAGAAGCTTTTACAGAATTCTTCAAAGGCGTTTATGTTGAAGCTGAAAACTTCAACACATCCCCCGGCAACGGGGCAATTCTAGACCTCATTCTAACTAGTGGGGCCAGACTTGACTTGTTTTACAAAAACAATGAAGCCGACAGCCTTAGGGTTTCTTTTGTGGTAAATGATAATTCAGCTCGTTACACCCGATTTAACCATACCTACAAACAAGAAATAAACGACATCATTCAGAATCCTGCTTTAGCTGCGGAAAGGACTTATACACAGACCATGGCAGGCTTGAGAACCAGAATTGACTTTCCTAATCTTAAAACATGGCAAAACGGAAGGACGATTTTAGTAAATGAAGCCAAGCTTTATGTCCCCGTTATAGCTGCAGATATTAGCATTTATTCTCCTAACCCTATTTTAGATCTTGTAACTAAGAACAGTGATGGGAATCTTGTTCAGACGCCAGACCTTATCATTGGAGGAAATTATCCCGGTGGCGCATATGATTCAGAAAATAAAGAATATGTGTTTAATATTGCAAGGTATGTTCAAGGTCAATTAAACGACATACTAGATGATAACGGACTCTTCATTCAATCTAATGGAACAGCAGTTAGTGCCTACAGGGTTCCGCTCTACGGAGCTTCTGCGGAAGAAAGAAAAGTGCGCCTTGAAATTTTATATCAAATATTGCCAAACTAATTTACCTAAACACGAAAGCTTATGTGCGGTATCGTAGCTTATATGGGAGAGCGTGAAGCTTATCCTATTCTTCTTAAAGGATTACATCGCCTCGAATACAGAGGATACGACAGTGCTGGAGTAGCACTCTTAAAAAAAGGACAAGACATCAATCTTTTTAAATGCAAAGGAAAGGTTGCCGACTTAGAGGCTTTCGTTGCTAATAAAGATGTGTCTGGAACTCTTGGTGTTGGCCACACTCGTTGGGCAACACATGGAATTCCTGACGATAAAAATGCTCACCCTCACTTTTCAGAATCTGGTGATTTGGTAATCATCCACAATGGGATTATTGAAAATTACGCGAGTCTAAAGAAGGAGCTTGAAAACAGAGGGCACACGTTTAAAAGTGATACCGATACTGAGGTTTTGGTGTATTTGATTGAAAATATCATCAAAAACGAAAAAGTAGACTTGATTGAAGCAGTTCAAATAGCTCTTAACCAAGTTATTGGAGCATATGCAATCGTTGTTTTGTCTAAAGATAGACCTGATTTGATGATTGGTGCCAAAAAAGGAAGTCCGCTCGTTGTAGGACTTGGTGAGAATCATGAATATTTTATCGCTTCAGATGCAACACCAATTATTGAGTACACAAGAAATGTAGTTTATCTCGATGATGAGGAGATTGTTATTTTAGAAAGAGGTAAGGACATTAAGATCAAAACCATAAAAAACCAAGATAAAACTCCATACATCCAGGAACTGGAAATGCAATTGGAGACAATAGAAAAAAGTGGTTTTGATCACTTCATGCTTAAGGAGATTTATGAGCAACCGAGGTCTATTCGTGATAACATGCGAGGTAGATTAAATATTGAACTCGGTGAAGTTACTCTTGGTGGAATCATTGATTATCAAAGCAAAATAATGAATGCTAACCGCATTATCATTGTTGCTTGCGGTACATCATGGCATGCAGGTTTAGTGGGCGAATATTTATTTGAAGAACTTGCTCGCATTCCTGTTGAAGTGGAATACGCATCTGAGTTTAGATACCGTAACCCAATAATTACTGAAAACGATGTAGTTATTGCTATTAGTCAATCCGGTGAAACCGCTGATACTTTAGCTGCCATTGAACTAGCTAAATCAAAAGGTGCAACGATCTTCGGAATTTGTAATGTAGTAGGTTCATCTATTGCAAGAGCAACTCATGCTGGATCTTATACCCACGCTGGTCCTGAAATAGGAGTTGCTTCAACTAAAGCATTCACTGCTCAAGTAACAGTTTTAACTTTGATGGCTTTAGTGATAGGACATAAAAAAGGAAGCATCACTGAAACCAAATATCAAAGAATGCTCAATGGCTTGGATCAGATTCCAGAGAAGATTGAGAAGATGTTAAAGTTTGATGAACAGATTAAATACATCAGTTCTATTTATAAAGATGCGAATAACTTCCTCTATTTGGGAAGGTCGTATAATTTCCCTATTGCACTTGAGGGCGCTTTAAAGCTGAAAGAGATTTCCTACATCCATGCTGAAGGTTACCCTGCGGCAGAAATGAAGCATGGTCCAATTGCATTAATTGACGAGAACATGCCCGTAGTAGTAATTGCCCCTAATAAAGGCTCTTATGAAAAGATTTTAAGCAATGTACAGGAAGTAAAAGCTAGAGGAGGAAAGATTATAGCAATCGTGACTGAAGGCGATACTGAAGTTGCAGGTTTAGCTGATCATGCAATTGAAATTCCTGAGGTTGAGGAAGAATTAACACCTTTAATGAGTGTAATTCCATTGCAATTACTTGCGTATCATATTGCAATTATGAGAGGCTGTAATGTTGATCAACCAAGAAATCTGGCGAAGTCAGTTACTGTTGAGTAATTAAGATTTCAGATAAACTAAAAGCCCCGACTCAAGTATTAACTTGAGTCGGGGCTTTTCATATAATTCTTTCAGACTAAACAGTCATGATTTCTTTCTCTTTGTTCTCTAGATGCTTATCAGCCTTTTGAATAAAGGTATCAGTAAGGTTCTGAACTTTTGCTTCTGCATCTTTAGCAAGATCTTCTGCCAAGCCATCTTTCACTAATTTTTTAATGGCCTCATTGGCATCTCTTCTGATGTTTCTGACACTCACTTTGCAGTTTTCAGCTTCTACTTTTGATTGCTTTACAAGACCCACTCTTCTTTCTTCTGTAACAGGAGGAAGGTTTAAACGAATTTGCTGTCCATCATTTTGAGGAGTTAAGCCCATATTGGAACTAAAAATAGCCTTCTCAATAGTTTGCAGCATATTCTTTTCCCAAGGCTGGATTACAATCGTCCTTGCATCAGGAGTATTAATGTTTGCAACCTGAGCTAAAGGCGTGCTATTACCATAATAATCTACAAAAATACCATCCATCATTGATGGGCTAGCTTTACCAGCTCTAATTTTAGCCAATTCAGCTTCTAGGTGAGCAATAGCCTTCTCCATGTGGGAGTTTGCTGCATCTATATGAGGTTTTACCAATTCATTCATAATTCAAAACAAAGGGACTGCAAATAACGATTATTTTAAGTGGAATGTCAACAAATCAGAATTCCACTAGCGTACCAATAGATTCTCCCGACATTAATTTCTTTAAATTTCCTGACTTATTCATATCAAAAACAATGATTGGTAGTTTGTTATCATTGCATAATGTAAAAGCAGTCATGTCCATAACATTGAGACCTTTTTGATAAACCTCGTTAAAGGTAATGGTTTCATATTTCGTAGCTGTTGGGTCTTTTTCTGGGTCGGCAGTATAGATTCCATCAACACGAGTTCCTTTAAGAATAACATCAGCTTCAATTTCAATTGCCCTAAGAGTTGCTGCTGTATCGGTGGTGAAGTAGGGATTACCTGTGCCCGCACCAAAGATAACCACCCTGCCTTTTTCAAGGTGACGTACAGCCCTTCTCCTGATGAATGGCTCACAAATCTGTTCCATTTTGATTGCACTTTGTAATCTTGTTGGAACACCTTTGCTTTCAAGCGCAGATTGAAGAGCCATAGAATTAATGACTGTTGCCAACATTCCCATATAATCTCCTTGAACGCGATCCATACCCCCTTCAACGGCCTGAATTCCTCTGAAAATGTTTCCACCTCCAATAACAATGGCAACCTGAACTCCCGCAGTTGAAATCTCCTTTATTTGAGAAGCATAAATGGATAATCTTTCGTGGTCTATTCCAAATTGCTTATCTCCCATTAAAGCCTCACCGCTTAACTTTAGAAGTATTCTTTTGTATTTCATGATTACTGGTTGATGGTTATAAAAAATCCCGCTACAATAACGGGATTTATGACAAAAAAAAGAGAGGCAAAAGCCTCTCTAAATTTAATTTCCTAATGCAAAACGCTTAAATCCGCTAACGGTAAGCTCTTTATCATTTGACTGGATGTACTGACGAACAGTCATCTTATTATCTTTAATGAATTCCTGATTAAGAAGAGTGTTCTCTTTGTAGAACTTGTTCAATTTACCTTGAGCAATTTTCTCAACCATCTCTTCAGGCTTTCCTTCTGCACGAATTTGCTCACGAGCAATATCGAGTTCGCGCTCCAGAGTACCAGTATCAACGTCGTCTTTATCAACTGCTACTGGTCCCATTGCAGCTGCCTGCATTGCAACGTCCTTACCTGTGGTTTCAAGATCAGCAACACCTGCTTTGTTAAATGCAACGATTGTTGCAAGACGGTTTCCTGGGTGATTATAAGCAACTGCGAAAGGAGATTCTAATTGCTCATAATGTAATTCCATTTTCTCACCAATCTTTCCGACTTGTTCAATTATGCGATCAGAAATAGCCAAGCCATTAAGAGAAGTGGCAAGAAGCGCATTCAAATCAGCTGGTTTTTGATTAAGCGCGATGTCAGCTATAGAATTTGTGAAATCTATAAAATCCTGATTCTTAGCTACGAAATCTGTTTCACAATTAAGAACAACAAGAACTGCACGGTTTCCACTTTCGTTGACTTTAGCAAGAACAACCCCTTCGTTCGCATCGCGGTCGGCACGGTTACCCGCTACTTTCTGACCTTTTTTACGTAAGAAATCGATAGCTGCATCGAAATCACCCTTTGCTTCGGTGAGAGCTTTCTTGCAATCCATCATTCCTGCCCCAGTCATTTGACGGAGCTTATTAACTTCTGCAGCTGTTATTGCAACTGTTGACATGATAACTATTTTATTGAAAATGAATA
Source organism: Bacteroidia bacterium (assembly GCA_040882555.1). Taxonomy (GTDB): domain Bacteria; phylum Bacteroidota; class Bacteroidia; order M30B66; family M30B66; genus M30B66. The sequence goes on along the minus strand of JBBEBC010000116.1, from coordinate 4,652 downwards.
TTAGTCTTTTGACTCTTCGCTTGTAACTGCCTCAGGCTTAGCTTCGTCATTCTTGTCTTTTTCGTGCTTACGCTCGCTAAGACCTTCTTGAATAGCACCTGTTACAATCTCTAGAATAAGAGAGATTGACTTTGCAGCATCATCATTTGCTGGGATTGGATAATCAACAATATTTGGGTTAGAGTTGGTATCAACAATTGCAAATGTTGGGATGTTCAGGCGACGAGCTTCAGCAACGGCGATATGTTCCTTTACGATATCTACTATAAAGAGAGCAGCTGGAAGGCGACTCATATCCGCGATTGATCCAAACTGGATTTCCAGTTTTTCACGCTCACGAGAAATAGTTAGTTTTTCTTTTTTAGAAATAGTTTCGTAAGTACCATCAGTAGCCATTTTATCGATAGCTGCCATTTTCTTAACCGCCTTGCGGATTGTTGAGAAATTGGTAAGCATTCCACCTGGCCATCTCTCAGTAACGTAAGGCATATTTACCTTTTTTACTGAATCAGCAACGATTTCCTTTGCTTGCTTTTTTGTGGCAACAAAAAGGATTTTTTTACCTGATTTAGCGATTTGCTTAAGTGCTGCTGAAGCTTCTTCTAACTTAACAACTGTTTTGTTAAGGTCGATAACATGAATCCCATTGCGCTCCATAAAAATGTATGGTGCCATAGCAGGGTTCCACTTGCTTTTTAAGTGGCCAAAGTGAACTCCGGCCTCCAATAGTTGATCTGTTGTTACTCTTGACATATATTCGTTGAAGGTCGGTTTATTAACGCTTGCTAAATTGGAAACGCTTACGTGCTTTCTTCTGACCCGGCTTTTTCCTTTCAACCATTCTAGGGTCACGTGTAATTAATCCATTCGCTCTAAGAGCAGGCTTATTTGCAGCATCTAGTTCAACCAAAGCTTTTGCAATGGCAAGACTAAGAGCTCCGGCTTGACCTGTGATTCCTCCGCCATGAACGTTAGCAACAATATCAAATTTATCAACATGCTCAGTTACAACGAATGGTTGTTTCACCGATCCAACTAATGTAGGAACTGTGAAATAATCACTGATATCACGCTTGTTGATAGTAATTTGGCCTTTCCCAGGCTTAAGATATACGCGGGCAACTGAAGTCTTCCTTCTGCCGCTAGTGTTAATTACTTCCATTATCGGAGATCGTTAAGATGAATGGTTTTTGGTTTTTGAGCTTCATGCGGATGCTCGCTTCCGGCATAAACATGAAGATTTCCGAAAAGTTTTCTTCCAAGACGATTCTTGGGAAGCATTCCTTTTACGGCTTTCTCAATGATAGCCTCTGGTTTTTTGCTCAATAACTGACGAGGAGTTTCGAAGCGCTGACCTCCAGGATATCCCGTGTAACGGGTATAAACCTTAACGTCTGTCTTATTACCAGAAAGAACGATCTTCTCGGCATTAATAACAATAACGTTATCTCCACAATCTACGTGGGGAGTGTAAGATGGCTTTTTCTTTCCACGGATCAGCATCGCAACCTGCGAGCTTAAACGACCCAATACCATGTTTTCGGCGTCTACAAGGACCCATTCTTTGTCTACTGTAGCGCTGTTAGCCGAAACTGTTTTATAACTTAGTGTATCCACTTGTTTCTTAGGATTTAAGAATACGATTTTCCAAACGGGCTGCAAAGATAAGAATAGAATCCTTATGCGCAAATTTTATATTCAGTAAATATTTCACAATTCCATTAACCGAAAATATAACCAGGGGGGAAATCACTAACTCGCTATATATCAAATCTCTGCAAGAAGGTTGCAACCTCTTAAATCACTATTATCAAATCGCCCCAACACCTCAAAACTTCCATCTTCATACTTTTTACCTAAATCAGAAGTCGAAATAAAGGAGCAGGAATCAATATTTGCCAAATCAATAATATTTATTCCTCCAGCCTTTCCAAATTCAAGTTCGTGAAACGGATCATTGGCATCTCTTATCCGAATTTGCATCCATGGCGGAGGATTGAATCTCGACTCTTTATTAAGCCAAGCTTGGGATAACAATTCAGTCATACCATACTCACTATGTATATTATTTACTTGCCAGCTTTCTCTTATAAGTGAATGTAGCTCTTCTCTTATGATCTCTTTTCTCCTACCTTTCATGCCTCCTGTTTCAATTACTATGAGTTCTTCCCAAGTAGCAGGCTTTAATTCGGCAAATTCTAGCAAGGCAAAACTCACACCTATTAACCAGACCTTCTTTTTTTCTAAAGAAAATTGATCAAGCTTCTTTTTTAAAGAGACGTAATCATTTAAATAAAAGTGTTTCTCAACCTGACCAGAACACTTCATTAATTCATTGACCATATAAACTAAGGAAGAATCATTTCGCTCAAGGTAAGAAGGCAGCAAGCCTATAATAATGTAATCTGAAGGGGCGCCATACACTCTGCGAAATCCCTCTAAGAGACTTTCTATATAAACACTTATATCTAATACATAGTGTGTAGAAGTAGTTAATCCTGTGGTACCCGAGCTGTTGAAGGCATTATCGCAAGACAAAATACCAGACCTCACTTTATGTGTTTTAAAAAATTCAATGGGCAGGAATGGGATTTCAGCTAAATGCTTGACCTGTTTTGGGTCACAACCTAAAGCTTTCAGCCAAGAAGCATAAACCTTATTAGCCTCAGACTGAAAACGAAACATTTCCAAACTAAGATTAATAAATTCTTCTTGTGTATGAGGTAAAAAAATACGTTCCCTCAATTGATTACGTTGAGTAGCTAAAGAATAGGGCAAATTGGTAGTATCTTCGTACACGGTTATGCGGTCAAAAATAAGCAGCCTTTTCGGGCTTTTAATTTTCACACTTCTATTTTCCTGCAAAAAGCAGGAAGTTTTCGAGAATACGCCATTTATCGAATACAAAAAATTTGAGCAAGTACTTAATTCTGCTGGTAATGACTCCATAGGTATTCTACACTTTTATTTCCGAGATGGTGATGGTGATTTGGGCTTAGCGCCCGATGATACCTTCCCTCCTTTTCAAAAGTCTGGTGAGCATTATTTCAATTTCATCATTTCCTATTTTGAAAAGCAAAACGGAGAATGGATTAAAATTTCTCCTCCAGCACCTTTCCCCGGAGGAGATACAGTAAGCAATAGCAGCCGTATTCCATTCTTAACACCCGACGGGCAAATCAAAACACTAGAGGGAGATCTATTCATGGAACTCTTTACAAATAATCCGTTTTCTGCATTCGATACCATTAAATATGAGTTCAGTATTGAAGATCGTGCTTTAAATAGAAGCAACACTGAATCTACTCCCGAAATCATAATAAGTAAATAGGTTTTCCGCCAATAACATTGTTAAGCGAATGTTTAGCCTATGTTAAGAGCCTTGGTTATTAACATTCAATACATGTTAACTTAACTTAAGCCATATTTCAAATATCTCATTATCAGTTGATTATTAATTTTTAGCTAGATATCTTAAATACCTAAGTTGATGATTAATTAACATTATCTGTAAATTTAGTTTACACTATCGTAGTTGGTTTGCAATTGAAATCAAAACAGAACCAACTAATGAAAAATTTAAACCTCGTTGCTACTTTATTCTTTGGAGTAGCTGTAGTATTTTCATCTTGCAAGAAAGATGATTTACCTGAAATAGTACTCCCAATAGCCCCAACAGGTAATGAAGTCGTATCTGCTAACATTTCATCTGATACAAGATGGACTGCAGACCGAGTATACCAACTAGGTGGTCGTATTACAGTTCTCTCTGGCGCTACTTTAACAATTGATCCAGGAGTGATTATCAAAGGTGAAGCAGGTACAGGTTCAAATGCTACTGCTCTCATTATTGCTAGAGGTGGAAGGATTATGGCTGAAGGAACTGCCGATAAACCAATTATATTCACTTCAGTTGCCGACGAAATTTCAATTTCCGATATTAACGCAGGAAACTTTGCAAGCCCAAACCTTGATCCTGATGTAAATGGTTTATGGGGAGGAGTAATTGTTCTTGGTAGATCACCGATTTCCGCATCAAACTCAAGCGGAGATGTTAACGAAATTCAAATTGAAGGAATACCAACTTCTGATTCTAATGGTCTTTATGGTGGTAACGATGCTGCTGATAATTCAGGTACATTAAAATACATTTCTATTCGTCACGGAGGAAGCAATATTGGAAATGGCAACGAAATAAATGGACTTACTCTAGGAGGTGTTGGTTCAGGAACTGTAATAGAGAACATCGAAATTGTTGGAAACCAAGATGATGGAATCGAGTGGTTCGGTGGATCTGTAAATGTTACAAACGTTGTTGTATGGAATTGTGGTGATGACGGAATTGATACTGATCAGTCTTGGTCAGGAACTCTTGACAACTTTGTTGTGATTGGAGTAACAGGCCACTCCTTCGAATTAGATGGTCCAGAAGGAACTTTTGCGGCAGGTCATACAATTAGAAATGGTAGCATCAAAGCCTCTTATAATGGAAGAGTAAGTGAAGACCTTATCAATGTTGATGATAATTCAATTGTTAATCTATCTAATTTATATTTTACTGACATCATGGACGGTAACAAAATTAACCGTGTAACTGCTGCTGGAGTATCTTTTTCTAGCATCACATTAAACGTACCGACCGATTCTCTTAG
>JBBEBC010000115.1:0-18132 GCA_040882555.1 Bacteroidia bacterium | reverse complement strand
TATACATTTCCATTCTTCCCCTTGATTTCTGATTTCACAACTTGCATTGCTGCTTTATCAATGAAAAGACGAATGCTCACGAAATCTTTTTCTTTTGGGTTCAAAGGGAATAAATCAATTACATGAACTAGTTTATTACCAAGATTTTGCTCCTTCACGTATTTGTTTCTGAATCCACTCTCGTACATGGTAAAAATACTTTTGGGATTCAGCGCGTCTTCGTCTTTCGATTGATTACTTACCTCAACTTCTTCGTCCATTTTGAGGACTTTCCACATCGTTCTTCCGTCAGAAAGCACTACCTGCTGTCCCATTTCCAGGCGATACTTATCACCCTTTAAAGCAAGTTTCCATTTTTGAGAGGTATTTATATTTCTATCCTTATTCTCAAGAGAGTACGTAAACTCTGATCTTATACTTGAATATGCTTTTGTTTTAGCACTTAATTGATCTAGAATTCCTTTAGCCTTCTTATCAACTTGAGCTTCAAGAAAAGAAAAGGAAATAATATTTATGATTAATAGAAGAATAACTTTTTTCATGGTTCAAAGGTATTGTTTTCACTGTTGTTCAAAAACTGTTCCAGCGAAAGTGCATCCTTAATAATCACTTTTCTAGCCTTACTTCCCTCAAATGGACCAATAATTCCAGCTTTTTCAAGCTGATCAATGATTCTTCCTGCACGATTATAGCCAAGTTTTAGTTTTCGTTGCAGCAATGAAGCAGATCCCTGTTGATGTGCAACAATAATATGCGCCGCTTTATCAAACATAGCATCACGTTCTCCTATATCGTCATCCATATCAGAACCTTCACCATTTTCATCAATATATTCAGGTAATTCAAAGGCAGAAGGATATGCTCTTTGCGACCCAATAAACTCACATATTCTATCAACTTCGGGCGTATCTACAAAAGGGCATTGCAATCTTATCAAATCGCTTCCAGTAGAATAAAGCATATCTCCTCTTCCAATAAGCTGATCGGCTCCACCAGAATCCAGAATGGTTCTCGAATCAATTTTTGAGGTAACCCTGAATGCTATTCTTGCTGGGAAGTTTGCCTTTATAGTACCTGTAATAATATTTACTGATGGTCGCTGAGTTGCAATTATCAAGTGAATTCCAATTGCTCGAGCGAGCTGAGCTAATCGCGCTATTGGTAATTCTACTTCTTTACCTGCTGTCATTATTAAATCGGCAAACTCATCCACCACCAATACAATATAAGGCATGAAATGGTGACCGTTATTCGGATTGAGCTTTCTAGCAATGAATTTAGCGTTATACTCCTTGATATTCCTTACCATAGCAACCTTCAACAATTCGTAACGTTCATCCATAAGGATGCACAACGAATTCAATGTATGTACTACTTTCTTGGTGTCAGTTATGATGGCATCTTCATTGCCTGGAAGCTTCGCGAGAAAATGTCTTTCAATTTTATTAAATAGAGTTAATTCAACCTTCTTAGGGTCAACCAAAACAAACTTAATTTCTGAAGGATGCTTTTTATAAAGCAATGAAACTAGGATAGCATTTAATCCAACTGACTTTCCTTGTCCTGTAGCTCCAGCCATAAGTAAGTGAGGCATTTTGGCTAAATCTGCAACGAAGTCTATGTTAGAAATAGTTTTACCTAATGCAACAGGTAAATCCATGGTGGTATTCACAAATTTGTCGCCCGTTAAAAGTGTTCTCATAGCAACAATTTCAGGCGATTGATTTGGAACCTCAATACCAATAGTCCCTTTCCCTGGCATTGGAGCAATTATTCTAATACCTAAAGCTGATAAACTTAAAGCAATATCATCTTCAAGATTTTTGATCTTGGAAATCCTAACACCAGCCGCAGGAACAATTTCATATAATGTAACAGTTGGACCAACGCTAGCTGAAATTTTAGAAATCTCGATACTGTAATTCTTCAGGGTTTCGATAATCCGATTACTGTTAGCTTCGAGTTCGAGCTTATCAACTTTAGCTTTTCCACTACCATAATTATCTAACAAATCAAAGGTTGGGTACTTATATTCTGAAAGTTCAAGAGTAGGATCGAAAGCTGTAAAATTGGGATCTTCTTCTTCAGACAGAACTTCATTGAGGTTCATTCTGTCTTTATCCTCCTGACTAAGACCTTTATCATTTATTTCTAACGCGGGCTTATCGTCTTCAATTTCTTCTTCATCAGGAACTTCTTCAATTAATAACTCTAAACCTGTTGCAAGTGTAGAAACAGGTTTTATAGCGGCATTTATTTCTAGGTCAACTACCTCTTCATCTTCATTCTCTGTTTCTTCTAGCTCTTCCTCCTCTAACAACTCTTCCTCTTCCAAATCATCGCCTTCCTCTAGTTCGTTTTGATCTTCATCATCGTCTTTAGTAAGAAAAGCAGGTTTTTTGAGAATGCTTCCAACCTTCTCCTTATCGGGAAGACGGAATTTCCAATTAAAATTTATTATACCAAAGCTTAAAGCTGAGAAAAACAGAGCAAAACCGACCCCTGCGTTACCAATTACAGAAATCAAATAATTATTCAAGTGATATCCAAAACTTCCTCCAAGGAGCTGTTGCTCATCGCTGAAAATGTATGCAAGCGCTAGAGAAAGGAAGACCAAAGAAAAAAGGCTGTAGAAAAATGTTCTCTTAAAAGGCAATAACATGATTGAAAAAAACAATCTAAAACCAACAAGAAATAGAAAGAAGGGAATGATGAATGCCGCCAAACCTGTCCCTAAATGGAAAAAGTTATAAGCGAACCAAGCCCCTACTTTTCCCATTGTGTTATTCACTTTTAGACTTGGGTCAGCAAGTAGCTCACCCAAAGATGAATCTTTAGCGATACTGAAATCAGATTTCCAATGAAAAAGGTGAGAAACGAAAGCAAAAATCAGAAATAAGGAGAACAGAAGTAAGAATAAGCCTGAGACTCTAATAAAGGCTTCGCTTTTTAAAAAGCCGGGGATAATGGATCGCTTAATTTCTCTTTTTGGCACAGCCGTTTTAGGTGTATTCTTTTCAGAAGACTTATTATCAGTGCTATCAGATGCTTTATTCTTTAGTTTATTTGTTTTCTCAGCCATTCCGTATTAACGGATTAATTAGTTTACAAATTTCGATTAGTTATTAAAACAAAAAAGCCTTCGATGCGAAGGCTTTTCTACAGTCTTTTCAACACAAAGAGTTATCTACCTCCTCCCATCATATTTTTCAACTCCTCTTGAGTCACTTTCTTGTAATCTGCGGGAACTGTAAACATATCATCTTTTACTGCCTGTTTTGCAACTTCTTTAGCAGAAAGCAACATTGACATTGCTCCTTGATCAATAGAATACTCTAAGATGGCGCCTTTAATCTTTTTCATAGGCCCGGTCATAAAACCTTTGCTAGCTTCTAATTCTTCTGTAAACCAAACCGTCATATTGATTTCTTCCTTTTCTTTTTCAGGATTAGGATATGTAATTATTGCTTTAGTGCAAGTATAGCCGGCTATTTTCTTAGTTTCCTTGGTATTTTTAACCTCAACCTTATCCTGCATTTCCTTGCTTTCTTCTTTATCATTCTCTACTTCAATGGCATATTTCTGACCCATCATATCCATTAAGCTCACCGTTTTTTCAGAACTAACATCTGAAATAGTAACCTGCTTCATTCCCATTGCCATATTCATTTCCATCCGACTCTTGCTGCCTTTGTAATAAGCAGTCGCTTCTTTTGGAAGCATTGCCATTGTTTGAGGGTCGCTTATAGATGGAAAATTAATGCTAAATGTAATTTTGCCTTCAAAAGGTTGAGCAAGCATTGACATCGCCTGAAAGGCAATAAATACAATTGAAAAAATAATTTTCATAAAATATCAGTTAAGTGGAAAAATAAAGCTCAAATATCAGGAATATCCTAATGTTTTCAGCATGGATTTATAACTCTGTTCTTTGCCAAAAATATAGGTATTCAAGTTACCTTCCTCATCTTTGTTTATGATAACATGCTTTGGAGCTGGAATCAAACAATGCTGAATTCCTCCGTAGCCGCCTAAAGATTCCTGATAAGCTCCGGTATGAAAAAATCCTATATATAATGGATCTTCTGCCATGTCTTCCTCAGAGAACTTAGGCAAGAACACCTGAGAAATATGCGCTTCAGCATTATAATAATCAAGACTATCGCAGGTTAGCCCACCAAGATTAACTCTCTTGTATTCTTTATCCCACTTATTTACAGCCAATAAAATGAATCTCTGATTGATGCCCCAAGTATCTGGCAGAGTGGTAATGAAAGAGCTATCAATCATATACCAATTCTCAGTATCGTTTTGTTGTTTTATGTCGATAATAGAATAAAGTGTAGCTCCGCTTTCACCCACTGTATATGAACCAAATTCAGTAAAAATATCAGGTTCATCAACGCCTTGTGCGTTACAGAACACTTTGGTTTGACGGATAATTTCTTCAATCATGTATTCATAATCGAATTCGAAGCCCAAAGAGTTTTTAATAGGTAAACCACCACCAATATTGAGTGAGCTTAATTCAGGACATACCTTTTTTAGATCGCAATAAACCTGAAGACATTTAGCCAATTCGCTCCAATAATAGACCGTATCTCGAATTCCTGAATTGATAAAGAAATGCAACATTTTAAGCTCAAAACGATCATCTGGCTCAATTTGCTCGCTGTAAAACTGAAGGATGTCTTTATATCGAATTCCTAAACGAGAACTATAGAATTCGAAAGAAGGCTCTTCTTCAGAAGCGATTCGGATTCCAATTTTAGTTTTCGTTTTGAGATGCTCCTTGTAATAATTAATCTCTCTTTTAGAATCAAGAATGGGAATCAGGTTTTCAAAACCATCTTGAATAAGCTCAACGATAAATTCCTGATACATTGGTCGTTTATAACCATTGCAAATGATGAATTTATCTTTTGGCAATAAGCCTTTCGCATGCAACTCTTTGATTATCGGCATGTCATAGGCAGAAGAAGTTTCAATATGCGTGTCGTTTTTAAGAACCTCCTCAAGAACAAATGAGAACTGTGAGCTTTTTGTACAATAGCAATAGTAGTATTTTCCGTTGTAATCGGCTTTTGCCATTCCCACATTAAACATTATTTTAGCCCGCTGAATTTGTTCACTTATCCTGGGCAAATAAGATATTTTCAAAGGAGTTCCATACTGACGGATGATGTCCATCAAAGGAATTTCATTGAATTGTAATTCATTATCAACGACATCGAAACCAGGCTGAGGAAACTCAAAGGTTTGCTTAATGAGGTCTTCATACTTATTTTTCATGTTCATGCGAAGGACGAGGATTTGAAATTTCGGTGTTTATTTTAATGGACAGCAAAAGTAATCAACTTACATGGATAAATTTTCCCAAATGCAACTAATTTACTTGTATGAAAAAAGCAAAGCTTATATTACTCCGTTCGGAACTAGGGGCAGGAACAAGAGGCGCAAGCATGGGCGTAGATGCTTTGAAAATTGCTGCTATCGATTTAAAAAGCAACTATTTCAGAGAGTATGATGAGATTGAAATAAGCGACGAGAACTGGCTATTACTTGAAAATGTTAAGTTTAAGTATGCAAAAAGAATCCTTGGAATAAACAAAATCTATGAACGTTTATCTAAGTCGGTGCAGAAAGTACTGCTAAAACATGATGCATTTCCTATAGTTTTAGCTGGAGATCATAGTACTGCTGGAGGTACAATAGCAGGTATCAAAACGGCCTATCCTGATGATAGATTAGGTGTAATATGGATTGATGCACACGCTGATCTTCACTCACCTTATACAACTCCTTCAGGCAATGTGCATGGAATGCCCTTGGCAACTGCTTTAGGCGAGGATAACCCAGAAATGAAGACCAATGAAATTGACAAGGCAACCTTCGTTCAATGGGAAAAGCTCAAGAATTCTGGAGGAATCTGCCCGAAAATCGAGTACCGCGACCTCATATATATAGGAGTGAGGGATACTGAAGAAGAAGAAGACTATCTCATCTCAAAAAATAAGATCAAAAACATCTCAACTAAAGAGCTACGAAACAGAGGAGTGGCCTCCATTATTGAGGAAGTAATGCAACATCTTAAACATTGCGATAGAATTTATATATCATTTGATGTAGACAGCTTGGATCCGAAAATATCAACGGGAACAGGAACGCCGGTTCCCAATGGATTAAGGGCTAAAGAAGCGAAAGAATTAATGACTGGCCTTGTTTCAAATAAAAAAGTTTGCTGTTTTGAGATTGTTGAAATTAATCCAACACTTGATACAGAAAACTCAATGGCCGAAACTGCATTTAAAATTTTAGAAGCAGCAACTCAAGCTGCACTTAACAGAAATGAATCCGAATAAAGAAACCTGGTTAATCCCTTTGATTCACTCAAGTCTTGAGTCATTGTATTCAAAGTCAATACCATCAGATGCAATCACACTTCAGAAAACCAGAAAGGAATTTAAAGGTGATGCTACACTTGTTTGCTTTGGTTTAAGTCGATTCTCAGGCAAGAAACCCCAAGAAACAGCAGAAGAAATTGGAGAATTTCTGATGAATGTAGATCAGCGGATTTCTGGATTCAATGTGGTTAACGGATTCTTGAATATTGAATTGAACTTTGACTATTGGTTGTCTTACCTAGAAAGTTTTCAGCCCGATGCCTCACTCCCTTCCTCCGAAAGGTCTAAGGTAATGATTGAGTATTCTTCCCCCAATACGAACAAACCACTTCACTTAGGTCATATCAGAAACAACCTTTTAGGCTACTCGGTTGCCAAAATACTTGCAGCATGTGGGCATGATGTTGTAAAAGTTAACCTCATCAACGATCGCGGAATACATATTTGCAAGTCGATGATTGCTTGGCAAAAGAAAGGAAATGGTGAAACGCCTGCATCATCAGGAATCAAAGGAGATCACCTTGTTGGAAAATATTATGTTGAGTTTGATAAAATGCTTACTGCAGAAGCAGCGATTGTAAAAAGCAATATCGAAAATGACAATTGGGGAGATGTTGAAAATCAGGCGAAGCCAGCAATTGAAAAGCTACTTGCTGAAATTGTGAATACCACGGATGAGCAGAAAAAGAAAGATCTAAATTCTAACCTTAAGCAATTAATAAACAATCAAACGCCTCTCATGAAGGAAGCTAGAGAGATGTTGATGCTATGGGAAAAAAGTGATTCTGCAACAATAGATTTATGGAAAACAATGAATTCTTGGGTTTACGAAGGGTTCAACAAAACCTATAAAAGCCTTGGGGTCGACTTTGATAAATTTTATTACGAATCAGAAACATATATACTCGGAAAAGATATTGTACAACAGGGCCTTGAGAAAAATGTGCTGTATAAGAAAGATGATAACTCGGTTTGGATTGACTTAAGTGATGAAGGTCTTGACCAGAAACTACTACTTCGTTCAGACGGAACTTCTGTTTACATGACTCAGGATATTGGAACGGCAGTAGTTAGAGATGAAGAGCTTCATTGCAAAAACTATGTTTATGTGGTTGGTAATGAGCAGGATTACCATTTCAAAGTGCTTCAAAAAACCTTGCAGAAGATGGGATATCCTTTTGCTGATGGAATTTATCATCTTTCTTATGGAATGGTAGATCTGCCTTCCGGCAGGATGAAATCGAGAGAAGGAACGGTTGTAGACGCGGATGATTTAATTGCAGAAATTATTGATGAAGCTCGTAAAAGATCTCTTGAACTTGGAAAAACAGATGAATTTCCACAAGAAGAACTTAATGAACTTTACAGGAAATTAGGTCTAGGTGCTTTGAAATATTATATCCTGAAAGTTGATCCGCGCAAGCGAATGGTCTTCAACCCTGAAGAATCTATTGACTTACAAGGAAATACAGGTCCATTCATTCAGTATACTTATGCTAGAATTCAATCCTTAATAGCTAGAGCTGGTATTCTGATGGAAATACCTATCGATTTAAGTAAGATGCCCGAAGAGGAAGCCGCACGAAACATGATTCGACTTCTAGAAGCTTATAGTGAAACAATACAAACGGCAGCAAAAGAATATTCTCCTGCAATGGTATCTAACTATATGTATGAACTAGCTAAAGATTATAATTCATATTACCAGTTTCCTGTTTTAAAAGAAGAAAACAAAACTCTTGCAGCTTTGAGGCTTAAAATTGCATTGAAAACAGCTGAAGTCTTAAAAGAATGTGGAACGCTTATAGGCATGGAAATGCCTGAAAGAATGTAATTTACACTAATCACTCTGAAGATTTTCTCATTGAGTTTTATATAAATTTTAAAAGGGTTTCTTATTCGCTCCTCAGAATGAAAATTCAAAGGGAGCTTTTTCGTACTTTTGCAATCCCTAAAAAAGCCTGCAAATCATATGTTTGAGAATTTAAGTGAAAAGTTTGACCGCGCTTTTAAATTACTGAAGGGTCAAGGTAAGATAACAGAAATCAATGTTGCTGAAACGCTAAAAGAGGTTCGTAAAGCCCTTTTGGATGCCGATGTAAACTACAAAATAGCCAAGGAATTTACTGATACTGTTAAGACAAAAGCTTTGGGAGCTGATGTACTTAATGCTATTTCTCCAGGACAATTACTTGTAAAAATCACTCACGAAGAACTGACCAAACTTATGGGAGGTCAGCGTGAACCAATAAATATAGTTGGTAGTCCCGCAGTCATTCTTATTGCTGGTCTTCAAGGCTCTGGTAAGACCACCTTTTCGGGCAAGCTCGCGAACTTGTTAAAAAACAAGGAAAAGAAGAGTGTTCTGCTTGTCGCAGGAGATGTTTACAGGCCAGCTGCAGTAAATCAGCTTAGAGTCTTAGGTGAACAAATTGGCGTTGAAGTTTTTGCTGATGAATCGAGCAAAGATCCGGTTGACATAGCTTTGAGAGCAATTGCACATGCTAAAGCAACAGCCAAGCAAATTGTGATTGTTGATACAGCTGGTCGATTGGCCGTTGACGAGGAGATGATGAATGAGATCTCTCTCGTCAAAAAAGCAGTGCAGCCACAGGAAACCCTTTTCGTGGTGGATGCAATGACTGGTCAGGATGCTGTTAATACTGCTAAAGCTTTCAATGATCGCATTGATTATACTGGTGTAGTTCTAACCAAGCTCGATGGCGATACCCGAGGTGGAGCAGCCTTAACCATACGTTCGGTTGTTGAAAAACCAATCAAATACGTTGGTACTGGTGAGAAAATGGAAGCTCTTGATGCCTTCTATCCGGAAAGGATGGCAGACAGGATTCTTGGAATGGGCGATATTGTTTCGCTTGTTGAGAGAGCACAAGAGAACTTTGATGAAGAAAAAGCTAGAAAACTTCAAAAGAAGATTGCAAAAAATCAATTCAGCTTCAACGATTTTTACGATCAAATTCAACAGATTAAGAAAATGGGAAATATCAAGGATTTGGTTGGTATGATTCCCGGCATCGGAAAAGCGATGAAAGATGTGGATGTGGATGATGATGCTTTCAAGGGCATTGAAGCCATTATACAATCTATGACAGCTCAAGAACGAGAAGAGCCATCTATTATAAACGGTAGCAGGAGAAAACGCATTGCCGATGGCAGTGGCACTGATATTCAGGAAGTTAATAAACTAATGAAGCAATTTGAGGAAACTAGAAAAGTTATGCGTGTTATGTCGAACCCAGGTAAAATGGCAGGTCTCATGAGAGGAATGCCAGGTATGAAGCAATAACATGATGACGATTCTCGATGGAAAAGGCACTGCAACATTTGTTAAGGAAGGCCTCAAATCTGAAATTTCTGAATTAACACAAAAATACAAACGTGCTCCAAAGCTTGCAGCTGTCCTAATAGGCAGTGACGGAGCTTCAGAAACCTACGTAGCTTCAAAGGTAAAGTCGTGCAAAGCAATTGGTATAGAGTCACTTCTCATCAGAGAAGAAAGAAATATCACAGAAAATCAACTGCTTGAAATTGTAAACAAACTCAATAAAGATGAAACAGTTGATGGTATCTTAGTTCAACTACCATTGCCATCACATATAAATGAGGAGATAATAACTCTAGCAATATCACCTATAAAAGATGTCGACGGTTTTCATCCTGAAAATCTTGGACGTCTTGTTCTTGGAGTTGAATCCTATACACCAGCAACTCCCTTGGGAATCATGATGCTTCTTTCTCATTATAAGATAAATACAGAGGGAATGAATGCTGTTGTTATTGGCAGAAGTTCAATTGTAGGTACCCCAATGAGTTTACTTTTGAGTAGAAACTCAAATCCTGGAAACTGTACTGTTACTTTAGCTCATTCAAGAACAAAAAATCTCAAAGAGATTACCTTAAAAGCAGATTTAATAGTTGTTGCATTAGGTAAACCAGAATTCTTAACTGGTGATATGGTTAAAGAAGGCGCAATAGTTATTGATGTAGGCATTTCGAGAGTGGAGGACAATACTTCCGAAAAAGGGTATACTATAAAAGGAGATGTATTATTTAATGAAGTTGCTCCCAAATGTTCCTTCATTACGCCAGTTCCAGGAGGAGTTGGAGCTATGACTATCGCTGCATTGATGAGTAATACTGTGCATGCATTTAAAAGGAGAAACGATAATCTTTCCTCATGAGTGGATTAAGTCAGGAACAACAATCATTGTTAGATAGTGGTCAGATTCTGCCTGTTATGGAAGACTTTTACACTATTCAGGGTGAAGGTTTTAATACGGGGAAAGCGGCTTATTTTATCCGCTTAGGCGGATGTGATGTTGGGTGTCATTGGTGTGATGTGAAGGAATCGTGGGATGCTGCAATTCACCCATTAACTCATATCGAAACAATTGTTGAACGCGCTTCCGAATTTCCTGCGAAAGCAGTTGTAATAACCGGTGGAGAACCATCTCTTTATGACCTTGCTCCTCTTTGCGCTTTGTTAAAAGAGAATGGAATTAAAATTTTTATTGAAACTTCAGGAGCCTATCCTTTAACGGGCACCTTTGATTGGGTTTGCGTTTCACCTAAGAAATTTAAAGCCCCCGGAAGTGACTGGCTGGCAGCAGCAGATGAACTTAAGGTGATTGTCTTTAACTCGAGCGATTTAAAATGGGCAGAAGATCACGCCTTAAAAATTAAATCTGATTGTAAACGTTACTTACAGCCAGAATGGAGTAAAAGCGAAAAAATGCTACCTGAAATCATTGAGTATGTAAAAACACATCCGCACTGGGAGGTTTCCTTGCAAACTCATAAATACATGCATATTCCATAATATAAGAATGAAGCTGTCGGTTGTCATTGTTAATTACAACGTAAAGCACTTCTTAGATCAGTGTCTTCAATCTGTGCTTAGAAGCATGAAAGGGATTGAAGGAGAGGTTATTGTGATTGACAATCACTCTGTTGATGGTTCAGTGGAAATGCTTTCGGAGTTGTTTCCTGAAGTTAAAGTTATAGCGAACAAGGATAATGTTGGATTTTCTAAAGCTAACAATCAAGGCATAAACCAATCTAATGCTGAATATGTATTGTTATTAAACCCAGATACAGTGGTTGAAGAAGACACGCTGTCAACCTGCATTGATTTTATGGACTCTCACAAAGATGCTGGAGCATTAGGAGTTAAGTTAATTGATGGGACAGGGGCATTTCTTCCAGAATCAAAACGCGGCCTGCCCACTCCCGAAGTGGCGTTTTACAAAATATCAGGCCTTTCAAAAATATTTCCCAAGTCAAAAAGATTTGGGAAATATCATATGGGCTACCTACCTGAAAATGAAACTAATGAAATTGAAATTCTCTCTGGTGCATTCATGTTCATTAGAAAAGAAGCACTAAATAAAACAGGCTTATTGGATGAAACTTTCTTCATGTATGGAGAAGACATCGACCTAAGTTATCGAATTACTCAAGCTGGATACAAGATTTATTATCACCCTGAAACGCGCGTTATTCATTATCGTGGAGAAAGTACCAAGAAAAGCAGTGTAAATTATGTATTTGTGTTTTATCAAGCGATGATCATTTTCGCCAACAAACACTTCATGCCTAACAGGGCAAAGCTTTTTTCACTCATCATCAAGTTGGCAGTTTACTTAAGAGCGGGTATTTCTGTACTTAAAAGATTCTTCCATATAGTTTGGCTACCTGCCATTGAAGCAACTGTTTTCTTTATTGGTATGTATTTCCTTAAAGATTATTGGGCTATCAAAAGTGGAATATATTATCCATATGCATTTATAAGAATAGCAGTTCCATTATATATATCAGCTTGGATTATCAGTTCTTGGTTAAGTGGAGCTTACGACAAACCGCTCAAATTACTTCGTTCGCTAAGAGGAATAGTTGCTGGTACAGTAATCATTTTGTTAGTGTATGCATTACTTGATGAGCAATTCAGGTATTCTCGATTCTTAACACTTGTAGGAGCTGGATGGGCTGCTATTTCTGCTACTGGACTGAGATTGCTCATCAACCTGATAAGGTATAAAAGTGTATTTCCTGACAAAGTTGAAACAAAGAGGATTTTAATCATTGGAGAAAAAAAAGAGGCCGATAGAGTTGCTGCATTGCTTAACCAATCGCATGTTAAAATTTCATTTATCGGTTTTATAAATCCGGGTTTGCAAAATGATTCTTCTGTCGATTACACTGGCTCACTTGAGAACCTAAAAGAGATGGTTGAGATTTTTAAAATTAAAGAGTTGATTTTTTGTGGGAAGGATTTAAGTTCTGCGCAGATAATGGATCAGATGATGATGATGATTAACCATCCTGAACTCGAGTATAAAATAGCACCGCCGGAAAGTTTATATATCATTGGGAGCAATTCAATTCAGGCGAATGGCGATTTGTATACTGTTGGAATAAACTCGGTCGACAGACCTTCTAACAGGCGCAAAAAGAGAATATTCGATATTTCTACTGCCCTGATATTCCTGATTCTTTTTCCAATATTATTTTTTGTGGTTAAATCAGGTCTTGGACTTTTGAAAAATATTTTCAGAGTTTTGAGTGGCAAAAAAACCTGGGTTGGTTATTCGCCCTGTAAAAACAACAAAGGGCTACCTAAACTTAAGACTGGAGTTGTTAATCCATTAAGCCCATTTTATGAGAGTTCAACAAATGAAAGTTTCGCCTTTCACTCTAATTTATTGTATGCTAAGGATTACAGAGTTAGTCAGGATATGAGTATCATAAGTGCGTCTTTGAAAAGCTTGTAGCATTATTAAAACTAATGTGGTAATAAAAATCTTAGAAGTTGATTCTTTTGCCTTTTTATTTTAATGAATTTTGTTTAATTAAAAGTGTTCACCCGAATGAACGATTCAATTGAAGCTTGTTTTAAATAAATCAATCAGATTTCTAAAATAAATAGTGTAACCTTTATATAGAGATTAAAGTAAACACGCTTGAATTTTTTTTGTGAAAAACTAGATAAATCACATACCTAAAGATTTCCACACATGCGAAATACATTACTAGTAGTTTTTCTTTTCTTGGTTGCATCAAGTTCCTCATTTGGACAGATAGATCAAGAATTTTGGTTTGGAGCACCTGATCTTACTCAAGGAACTCCTGGAGAATTTAACAGCGGGAATTACCGCGACAGACCAATCCAGCTTGTTATTTCAACATTAGTTGATCCTGCTCAAGTTACAATTTGGCAACCTGCAAACCTTTCGTTTCAGCCTATTGTAATTAATATTGCAGCAAGCGCAACTCAAACAGTCAATCTTACAAATTGGATCAATCAAATTGAAACCTCAATTGTTGATTCCGTATTAAACAGAGGTATTTTAATTCGTTCAACTGCTCCTATTACAGCTTATTATGAGCTAGGAGCCGCTGCAAATAGAGATATCATCGCCCTGAAAGGGAAAAATGCGACTGGTAATTTATTCTTTACGCCATTTCAGAACATTTGGGAAAATGATCAAAGTCTAGGCGGCAATGCCTACTTCCCTCCACCGAGAACTGGTTTTGTAATTGTAGCTACTGATGATTCAACTACTGTAACGATTACTCCTTCTATTGATATCCTTAACCATCAGGCGGGTGTTCCATTTGATGTTTTCATGAATAGAGGACAGACTTATTATTGCGAAGCTCTTGACCAGCAAGGCCCTTCAAAGCCGGCTGGGACCAAAATCCAATCAGATAGACCTATATGTGTCACTATTAAAGATGACATGATTGACCTAAATCTTGCTACTGATGGCGGGGCCGACCTAGCTGGTGATCAACTTATTTCTGCAGAGCAGTGTGGTTTTAAACATATTGTTGTTCGTGGAGATTTAGGTAATCCAGGAGATAAAGTGTATATTCTTGCGACCGAAGATTCTACAGAGATATTTATTGATGGAAATCCTATTGCTGTTGACACCTTAAATACTGGTGAACAATATATTTATTCTTTTACAGATGCCGCAGGATTTATTGAAGGTAGCAAACCTGTTTATGTTCTTCATATTTCAGGTGTTACTGATCAAATAGCAGGCGCTGTTATTCCTTCTTTAGAGTGCACTGGATCAAATCAGGTGGGTTTTACAAGGACAGGAAACGCAAATTTCAAACTAAACCTAACTATTCGAGCAGGATTTGAGAATCAATTTGAACTAAACGGCACTTCCACTTTTATTACTCCTGCAGATTTCCAACCTGTTCCTGGAAGTAATGGTGAATGGGTTTACATGAGAAAATCATTCAGCACAGCTGAGATTCCTGTAGGTCAGGGTTCATTGCTAACCAACTTTAGTGAGGAACTTTTCCATATGGGGATAACATACCAGCAAGGTGCAAGTTGTAATTTCGGTTACTTCACAAATTTCTCATACTTGGAGCTAGGTATAAATCAAGAGCTTTGTTTAGGCGATACTGCCCTTCTTGATGCTGGACCTGGTAAGACTTCTTATTTATGGAGTACTGGCGATACAACTCAGAAAATTGTTGTTACAACTCCAGGAACTTATTATGTCACTACTTTGAGTGGAAATGAATGTTCAGCTACGGATACTGTTTCTGTAAATTACTACGAACCACCCGTTTCAATTCTTGCTGCAAGAGACACTATTTGCGAAGGCGCTTCTTTGTTGCTAAATGTACCGGGAGTATATCTTTTCGAATGGCAAGATGGTTCAACAGATCCTTTTTACATTGCTAGTGATAGCGGATTATATTATGTAGAAGTTACTGACTTTCAAGGCTGTAAAGCGAGAGACTCTATAAACATTTATACCTCGCCAAGGCCGGAAACTCCCGAAGCTCTTATTAGGCCTTTACCTGCCACCGTTACAGCTGATACAGTTTGTGCTGGCGACGAAATTATTCTAGAAATGAACGCTCTCGCTGATGCTTCTTATGCGTGGCTTGGACCAAATAATACTCTTTATACAGGACAAACGATCTCTATTGATCCGATTAATGTGAACCAAAGTGGTAATTATCTCGCCTTCTTCACCGTTGCAGGCTGTGAAAGTTTCTTTGATTCCTTAACCATAACTGTAAACCCATCTCCTGAAGTTTATATTGGCTTAACAGATACTATTTGCGATACCCAAACAGCTCAACTTGATGCCGGAACCGGAAGCGGATATGTATATGAATGGCAAGATGGAAGCGTTGATCAAGAATTTACTGTTTCTGAATCTGGACTTTATTGGGTGGAGGTAACAAATACCTTTGGCTGTTCTGAACGTGATTCGGTTGATTTGTTCTTCTCTCTTCGTCCAGAAATCCCTGAACTAAGTATTGCGGGTGTAATTGCTGAGGCTGATTCATTATGCGAAGGCGAAACACTTACATTACAAGTACCTGCTCTATCGGGAGCTTCATATTTCTGGGTGAGCCCTAATGATACTGTTCAAACAAACGGTAATCAATATTCACAGAATAATATTTTAGTTGATCAGTCTGGAAATTACTATGCTTACTACAGATTAAATGGCTGTCCTTCATTCACTGATTCTGTTTCTATTGTAGTTCAGGAAAGTCCTGACTTCCAATTTGCTTTCAGCGATAGCTCACTATGTGGTGACGGAGAGGTTTTATTATCGGCTTTAACGCCGGATGTAGTTAACTACCAATGGCAGGACAATTCAAACGGATCAACTTACTTAGTTACTGAATCAGGCGAATATTGGGTAAAACTTGAAAATGAGATTGGATGTTCCCTTGCCGATACAGTGAATGTAACTTTCAATCCACTACCTGAAACTCCTGTTATCTCTGGCGATTTGAGTGTTTGTGATGGAAATGACCTTATACTAAACTCAAATGCACAAACTGGTGTAAACTATAGTTGGGGCGGCCCAGGTGTTAACACGAGCGGAAATACGTTAACTATACCTACTGCAAACGAAAGTCAAGAAGGAGAGTATTCTTTAAGTGCAGAACTAAATGGATGTAAATCGGATACTGTATTTGCACAAATTATAGTAAATGAGAATCCAACACTTGATCTAGGAGCTGACTTAGCGGTTTGCTTAGAAAGTGAAACAACCATAACTGGACCTGCTGGCTTTAGTTCATACAACTGGAGCACAGGTGAAGAAACAGAGTCGATATCAGCTGGAAGCGGCAACTACATCTTATCTGTAACAGATGATAATGGGTGTGAAGCTGAAGATGATATCAATGTTGCCGTATCTGGACCAACTGCCGATTTCTCTTCTAACCCAACAACAGGAACTCAAGTGGATGTTTTAATAGCTTTCACTGATGAGTCAACCGGAAACCCAAGCATCTGGGATTGGAATTTTGGAGATAATACATCTTCTGCAACTCAGAATACAAATCATGCTTTCACAGCCCAAGGTGAATACACAGTTACTTTAACTGTAACTGATGAAAATGGCTGCTCTGATTCAGAATCTCGTGTTTACACGATATCCAACTCAGTTGCTGTTCCTAATTCATTTACTCCAAATGGTGATGGCTTTAATGATTTCTTCGCTATTCAAGGTCTAGATGCATTTCCTGACTCAAAACTTACCATCTTTAATCGTTGGGGAACTGAAATCTATTCAGTGAATGCCTACGCGAATAATTGGGATGCTGTTGATTCTCCTGACGGTACATACTTTTACATTCTTGAACTCACTAATGGTGAAAAGATAAACGGAGATGTAACAATTATAAGAAAGTAATCTTCAAATAAGTATTTAATAAAAACCCCGGTCACTATGGCCGGGGTTTTGCATTTTACTGCTACATTGCTTTTATTCTCAAACACCAATCAATGTCTATTCGCTTATTCTTCTCCTTTCTTGTCCTAATGATGTTCAATTCGATTAGCTCATTTGGACAGCCAGGCCAGCTTTCAACAAACAATAAGAAAGCAATAAGTCTTTTTCAAGAAGGTAGAATGAAATTCGAGTACAGAAAAAATGAAGAAGCATATGAACTTCTTTCGAAAGCGGTAGAACAGGATGAAAACTTCTACGAAGCACACATGCTACTTGCGGATGTTTGCAACGATTTAGGAAAAAACCAAGAATCAATTACACATTACAAAAAGGCTATAAGCCTTCAACCGCTAAGATTTCCACCAGTATACTATAATCTTGCTGGTGTAGAAATGGATGAGAGTTTGTACTCTGATGCTATCTTGCACCTCAAGCAATTTCTTGGAATAAAAACGATAAGTAAGGACTTAAGAGCTAAAGGAGAACTCCGCTTTGCAAACGCACAATTTGCTGAAAAGGCGATAGCTAATCCTGTTCCTTTTTCGCCTGTTAATATGGGAGAGGCCATTAACTCCATTCACGATGATTATCACCCTTCATTGACAGTAGACGAAGATCTTTTAATTTTCACGAGAATGAGACCGGCCGACGGCTTAACCGACAATGGAGGTTCTTTGGTAGAAGAAGATTTCTTTATTAGTAAAAGAAAGAACGGAGAATGGCTGCCTGCTATATCTCTTGGAGAACCAATCAATACTCATAGAAATGAAGGTGCACATTCTATCTCGCCTGATGGAAAGTATTTCTATTTCACTGGATGTGAGCGACCTGAAGGGTTTGGGTCATGCGATTTGTATGTTTCTGAAAAACTAGGAGATAAATGGTCAAATCCACGCAATTTGGGTGAATTAATTAATTCAACTGTTTGGGATGCGCAACCAACTATTGGTCCTGATGGAAGAACATTAGTATTT
>JBBEBC010000114.1:0-18138 GCA_040882555.1 Bacteroidia bacterium | reverse complement strand
ATCTAGTACTTGAAACTTTAGAATTTTCTTCGATTTATGACTAACCGAATCGACCGAGTAGAGAAAAATACCTTTATTCTCTCGCTTTTGAATCAATTAGTATGGTTACCGGGCCATCATTTACAGATTGAATAATCATATGTGCTGCAAAGATTCCTGTTTTGGCAGGTCGACTCATCTCTGAGCTAATCTGGCGACAGAAGATCTCATACATTTTTGAGGCATATTCAGGTTTTCCTGCTTTGATATAGGAAGGTCTATTTCCTTTTTTTGTAGATGCAAACAGCGTGAACTGACTAATTACAAGCGCTTCGCCATGCACATCGGAAACCGATTTATTCATCACCCCTTTTTCATCATCAAAGATTCGCATATTCGAAATCTTTGCAGCAAGCCATTGACCATCATCAATAGAATCATTATCCTCAATACCTACCAAAACAAGCACACCTTGCCTGATAGAAGCGAAAACTTCCCCTTCAATAGTAACTGAAGCTGAGGTAACCCTTTGAACAACTGCTCTCATTTTTTAGAACCTTGAATTTCTTCAGAATTCATGAGCCCAAGATAAGATGAATACCTTTCAGGTGGAATATTCCCTTGTTCAACACCCTTTTTAATTGCGCAACCGGGCTCTTCAAGATGAAGACAATTCTTGAATCTGCATTCAGGCGCAAGCTCTCTAAACTCGGGAAAGTAATTTCTAATCTCGAATTTCTCCATATCAATAATTCCAAACTCCTTTACTCCGGGAGTGTCTACTATCCAGGTGGAAGCATCGAGAGGGTGCAATTCTGCGAATGTAGTGGTATGTTTTCCTTTGCCGTGAGCTGCCGAAATATCTCCCGTTTTAAGTTTTAATCCTGGCTGGATAGCATTTATGAGTGATGATTTCCCGCTTCCCGAATGCCCTACAAATAGACATATTTTGTCTTGCATGTGCTTCCTAAGGACATCTAAATTCATCCCCGTGAGGGCTGAAACCACTATAACTTCATAGCCAATACTTGAATAGACATCAATGAAATCGGCAAGCAAATCCAAGTCTTTGTCCTTGTGCTCATATAGATCTGCTTTATTGATGACGATAGACGCAGGAATATGATAGGCTTCACATGTTACTAGAAGACGATCCACAAAACCCATCGAAGTTCTCGGAGAATGCAGTGTTACCAATACATAGGCTTGGTCAACATTGGCCGCAAGAATATGAGCTTCTTTACTTAAGTTGATTGATTTGCGAATGATATAATTATCTCTATCATCAATTTCGGTGATCAATGCTACATCGCCCGATTCATCAATTTTAACCTTGTCACCAACGGCAATTGGGTTGGTAGTTCTTAATTCTGTCTTTCTGAATATGCCTTTTACTTTGCATTCCACTTGTCTACCATCTTCAGTGATTACAGAAGCAAAACTTCCCGTTGATCTAATAACAAGGGCTTTCATACTTTCTTTCCTGCATTTATTCCCGCTGGTGGCGGAGTGCCCTGATATGGCTTTAAATATTCAGGTTCGAAATAAGCCAAATCAGCAAAATTCTTTTTGTTAAATGCCTTAAATGCGTAATCAATCATTCCAGCTGCATCTAAATCAGCTTGATAGGCAAATATAGCATTCTCATTCTCCGACAAAATCTCTTTGCACTTCTCAGCTCCATCGCCAATAAAAGCAATCTTATGTTCAATCAGATAATCACTATATAAAAGCTTATCAATAACCAGTGGTGTTTCAGCCATGATTTGATTCAATTCTGAATCGAAAACTGATGTATAAACTTCCATCCTTCGCGCATCAATCATAGGAGCTATTAGTCCTTTGAAATCAGGGTTTGCATCCTTAAAAACTCTTGCAAGAATACCCAAAGTGGGAACTGTTATTAAAGGAGTACTCAAGCCATAGCAAATCCCTTTTGCTGTTGAAACACCAATTCGTAAACCAGTGTAAGAGCCTGGTCCTGCTGAAACAGCTACAGCTTTTAAATCATTATAAGAAATGCCTGATTCTTTGATCAATTGATCACATAAAGGCATGAGGTTTTCGGCATGCTTGAAACCTTGGGAGATAGAAAATTTAGAAATTAATTTTCCTTCAGAAGCTAAAGCTACGGAGCAAAGCGCAGTGGCTGTTTCGAGGTGAAGAATGTAATTCAATCGTTTATTTACTGGAATTAATGTCATCTGATATTTTAACAGTGACTTCAGTTCCTTCTTTCAAGAGTTTGGAGATTGCCGAATATGGTGCTGATACAACGTCTAAAGATTCATCAATTCCTGAAGTAACCTCAATGTAGTTATTATCTTGGATTCCTGTTTTTACCTCTCTTATGGAGGCTTTCCCTTCAGAAACAACAAAAATCACTTCCTTAATTTCATCATCAGCTTTAGCTTCATCGTTTGAATCCGCCTCATTAGCTGTTTTTCCATCAGCCTTCTCTTCCATTTCCTTGGTAGTGCGTGTAGTTACCGACATGATTGGAACTGACAAGATGCCATATTTAACCTGTGTACGAATATCTACCGTTGCCGACATGCCTGGTCTAAAAGGACTTAAGTAAGGTTTATCTGCATCAATTAAGTCGGTGTATGATTCTCTAAGAATGCGGATTTTAACCGTGAAATTGGTTACCTGATCGGCACTATTTCCACCCAAAGCTGAACTATTGGCAGAGTTTGCAATTTCTGTAACAATTCCTCTGAACTCTCTATCGCCGTAAGCATCAACTTCAATCATAGTAGTATCGTTCAAATGAATTCTAACGATGTCATTTTCATTAACATCTACACTCACTTCCATTTCATTAAGATTGGCAATGCGCAATAATTCAGTTCCGCTCATTTGAGCTGTACCAACAACACGCTCCCCTAATTCAACATTGAGTTGGGAAACAGTTCCGTCAGTTGGAGAATAGATTCTTGTTCTCGCAAGATTATCATTTGCTTCTTTGAGCGAGGCTTCGGCACTTTTAACAGAGAACTCGGAAGCCAGAACAGTTTGTTTAGCAGCTTCAAGATCAGCTTTAGCTCCTTCATATTGAGCCTTTGCAGCGTCAAATTCGGCATCTGAAACAGCTTTCTTTTCGTAAAGTGTTTTGGTTCTGTTGAAGGTAATCTCCGTATTTACAAAAGCAGCCTTAACTTGTGTTTCTCTAGCTCTGGAGTTTGCCAGATTTGCTTTGGTTTGATTTAATGCTGCTGCAACTCTGTCGGCTGCTGCTTTAATTAAATCGGGGTTTATGGTAAGTAAATGGTCACCTTTATTGACTTTTTGTCCTTCAATAACAAAAAGCTCTACGATTTCACCAGATACATCAGCAGAAATTTTCACTTCAACCTCGGGCTGAATTTTTCCGTTGGCGGAAACGGTTTCAACAATGGTTCTTTTGATTGGTTTTTCTGCAGAAATTTCCAAGGCAGTTGACTTGCCAATCCATCCCGCTTTTTTTGCGATAATCCCTCCAACAATAATTACCAGAGCGGCAACAATAATTATTTTAGTTGATGTCTTCATGTTATAGTTCAATGGTATTACCTTGATAAAAGTCGAGCACTTTTATGCGTAGAATAAATTCATATCGCGCTTGTGCTAGATTACTTTGAGCTGCAATAAGTTGATTTTTTGAGGTGTTGTATTCCAGCGTATTCAGCATCCCTACATTATAGCGTTCCTGCATATATCCAAAAGATTCTTCTAGTGCAACAACAGACTTTTGTGTTGCCTTAAACCTTTCAAAAGCAGATCTAGCATCAAAAAATGCAGTTTGAATATCTCGTCTTAGTTGATTCTTCGTGATATTTTCCTGTAATCGCGCATTCTCAAGACTTATCTTTTGAAGAGAAACCTGATTTCTAGACCTCAAATTATTAAAAATTGGAACGTTTAATGACAAGCCCACGGTTCTATTAAAGTTCTGGGTTAGTTGATCTGAAAATGGCGTTAGTTCAGTAATAGGTACTTGAACATCAATATCAATAGGCTGTCCCATGAAGGTTCCCAAATTCTGAGTTTGAGTCGAACTTCCAATAATTGACCTGGCAAGTTGAGAGTAACCAGTTCCAATTCCGCCGAAGGCGCTAAGCGAGGGATAATAGGCTCCTCGTGCAGCTTTTATATTTTTTTCTGCACTACGCACTTGGTATTCAGCGCCAATAACTCCAGGCTGATTTGTAAAGGCAACCGTTATTAATTCTCTTTCATTGTAAGGGGGCAACTCCATTTTTATGGAGCTAAAATCAGGTCTTTCTACATCAAAATCACTAGCATCTTCTAAGCCAATTAACTGAGCTAAAGTAAGTTTGGCTAAATCAACCCGGTTTTTTGAAGTTACCACATTCAACTCTTCATTGGCAAGTTGGGCTTCCGTTTGAAGAAAATCTCCCTTTGCAGTTCTACCGGCTTCGTAAAGCAATTTGCCTTGGTCTCTTTGAATTTGAGTGGTTTTAAGCTGACTTTCGGAGATGCTTAAAAGTTCATCAGAAAGAATAATCTGTAAAAAGGCATTCGTTATTTGCAGAGAAACATCATTTTTCAACTGATCGTTCTGGTACTTTGCTGCAATTTCAGCCAATTGATTTGCGAAAATAGTTTGCGTATTACTTAATCCCGAAAACAGATTCACCCCACTGCTAAGACTGAAATTTTGAGAAAGCACTCTATTGGTAGCGAACTGATTAGTAAAAGGGTCAATTCTTCGACCAAAATTATACGTATGATTAGCGCCACCACTTAATGTGGGAATTACTGATGCCTTGGATTGAAGTGTATTGATTCTGCTTTGTTCAACTTGCAAATCGCTTTGGGCAATCTGGAAGTTATTTTCAATAGCATATGAAATACATTCTTTAAGAGTCCATCGTTTTCCTGATTGGGCCGACGATTGAAGCGTCAGGATGAGTATGGAAAATATGAATATTACAAGTTTTTTCATGTCATTTAGGGCTTGCAAAGGTAGCGTTTTGACCTAGAAAGCACTTGAAAAATGATAAAACAAGTCGCATGGGATTTAATCGTCTCAAAAGTTCGAAAAAAATTGGAATGCACCGCTTGAGACTATGCTGAAGGTATACAAATACCCTAACTTCGCGGCAATTATGCAAAACCCTGTTATTTACCTTAAAAAAGGAAAGGAACGTCCCGTTCTAAGATTCCATCCGTGGATTTTTTCTGGAGCAATTGAAGAAATTAAAGGCGAATTGCAAGACGGCGACTTGGTGGAAGTACGTGATGCTTTTGGGAACTTTTTAGCGCAAGGGCATTATCAGAAAGGCTCTATTGCTGTGAGGATTCTCAGTTTTGAAGAACAGAATATAGATGATACCTTCTGGAAAGGAAGGATAAGAGAAGCTTTTGCCCGCCGACGGGCGATGGGTTTTCCAGACGATAAAACCAATTGCTTTAGGTTATTGCATGGTGAAGGTGATGGATTACCTGGGCTTATTGTTGATGTTTATGCTGATGTAGCCGTTGTTCAATGTCATTCTATTGGAATGCTTAGGACAAAAGAAATCATAGCTAAGGCAATTGCTGAAGAATCTAATGGAATCATCAAGGCTGTTTTTGATAAATCAGCTGAGACGATGGGTATGAAAGAGGGAAATTCTTTTCTTTTTGGAGCTTCCGATAACAGATTGGTGCTCGAAAATGGTATTCAGTTTAAGGTTGATTTTGAAACGGGTCAGAAAACAGGATTTTTTCTCGACCAAAGAGATAATAGAGAGCTACTTTCAAGATATTGTAATGAAAAGAGCGTGTTGAATACCTTTTGTTATACAGGAGGTTTTTCGGTTTATGCGCTTAAAAGTGGAGCCAAGCTGGTTCATTCTGTTGATGCAAGTAAGAAGGCTATAGAACTCTGTGTTGAAAATGTAAACCTTAGCGGTCCTTTTGAAGCTGAGCACGAAGCTTTGATTGCTGATGTTCCTGAGTGGTTAAGGCAACAAGATGATCAATATGACGTGATAATACTTGA
Organism: Bacteroidia bacterium; assembly: GCA_040882555.1. Taxonomy (GTDB): domain Bacteria; phylum Bacteroidota; class Bacteroidia; order M30B66; family M30B66; genus M30B66. The sequence continues at coordinate 12,167 of JBBEBC010000114.1, read as the reverse complement.
TCCACCAGCATTTGCTAAGCATCAAGATGCTCGACATCGCGCCGTTCAGGCGTATAAACGACTTAACAAAACTGCCATTGAGCAAATTGCTCCGAATGGAATTTTGTTTACGTTTTCTTGCTCGCAAGTTGTTGATAGAGAATTATTTAGAAATACTGTAACAGCTGCAGCCATTGAAGCAGGGCGTAAAGTTTCAATCTTACACCAGCTAACTCAACCTGCCGATCACCCAGTGAGTATTTATCATCCAGAAGGAGAGTATTTAAAAGGATTAGTGCTTTTAATTCATTAATTATCAGAGCTTAATGTCTGATTTATGGATAGCGCAATAAGTTATAAAAAGATTATAAATCTGTCTTTACCTATCATTTTAGGAGGTATTGCACAGAATATAATCATGGCTACCGATGCCTTTTTTATGGCTAGGGTGGATGAAATTTCGCTTGCAGCTGTTGGGCTTGCAGGACTTTTTTTCAGTACCGTTTACGTTTGTGGCTTAGGCTTCTCAATTGGAGTTCAAATTCTTATCGCCCGAAGGGATGGAGAAAAAAACCGAGAGGCAATAGGGAGTATTTTCGACACAAGTTTAATCATGCTCTTTGTGATGTCAGCCTTTTTATGGCTTATCATGGAGCTTCTTGGCCCTTTCATTTTGGGCTCACTTATTCAATCACCAGAAGTTTACAAGGCAGCAGAACTTTATCTCGACAATCGTGCTTGGGGAATCACCTTTGCCCTAGTAAATCTTGCATTTAGAGCATTCTATATTGGTGTTTCGTCTTCAGGAGTAATTATTTGGAGCACATTTGCCATGGCAATTGCGAATGTCTTCCTGAATTATGCATTGATTTTTGGCGAGTTTGGATTTCCTCAAATGGGAATCGCTGGAGCTGCAATTGCCTCCTCTTTATCTGAGCTTGTTGCCTTGATTTGGTTCATTGCTCATACTTTAATTACCAAATCTCATAGTAAGTATTTCTTGTTTCTCACTCGAAAGTGGCAAAATCAGATTTCATCGAGAATTTTCTCTCTTGCCTCACCCGTGATGTTTCAATATGTGATCTCGCACGCAGGCTGGTTTTTGTTCTTTATCATTATCGAGCAAATAAGTGAAAGGGCTCTGGCTATTTCAGTTATTATTAGAATGATTTATATGTTCCAAATGGTCCCATTCTGGGGATTAAGTTCTGCCACCAATACGCTGGTTTCATTTGTTATTGGTGAAGGTCGAAATCACGAAGTAATGCCTTTGCTTAAAAAGATTACATTTTTAGCAGTTATATCGGCACTTCCATTTGTAATAATAAATCTTGTTTTTCCCGAGCAAGTGCTCGGTCTGGCTATAGAAGATAAAACAAGCGGACTGCTCCAAGATGCGATTCCTACGTTATATGTGATGAGTTTTGCCTTGACGCTTTTTGGATTAGCAATAACTTTTTACAGTGGAGTAACAGGTTCGGGAAATACACGTACTGCCTTGCTCATTGAAACAGGAACTATCTGCATGTATCTGCTGATTGCTTATATTTTAGGAATCGTATTAAGATTAGATGTCGAATTAATTTGGTTAACCGAACCAGCATATTTCTTACTCTTGGGGATGTTCTCTTTAATGTACATGAAATCAAACAAGTGGGTAGGAAAAACAATATGATTTGCCTAATTTCACCTCATTGTGTTGTCAATTTCATAACCTGAACTTAACTTTAATGTCGAAAAAGCGGAATAGTTTCGCCCTAAGAATCTAATAAGCCTCTATGAAGTCGGAAAATGTTAAGATTTTGCTTGTAGATGATGAGCCAGATATATTGGAATTTATCAGTTACAATTTAGTTAAAGAAGGCTTTGAAGTTTTCACGTCTAATAATGGAAAGGATGCTATAAAGCTTGCGAAGCAAGAAAAGCCTCAATTGATTATTCTTGATGTGATGATGCCTGATTTAGATGGCATTGAAACATGCAGAGTAATTAGAGAAACACCTGAGCTGAAGGATGTACTTATTGCTTTCTTAACAGCTAGAAACGAGGATTATTCGCAAATTGCAGGCTTCGATGCAGGAGCTGATGATTATATCAATAAACCTATTAAACCAAGAGTGCTTGTTTCACGTGTGAAGGCATTATTACGCCGCCACGGATCAAATCCAGGTGAAGAAGTGGTTGATGTGAATGGGTTTAGTATTGATCGTGAGAAGTATCTTATCGTTAGAGAAGGAGAGCAAATTCATCTTCCCAAAAAGGAGTTCGAACTTATTGCTTTACTTGCCTCAAGACCGGGTAAGGTTTTTACAAGAGAAGATATTTTAAAGAATGTTTGGGGCGATGACGTGGTTGTTGGAGATAGAACTATAGATGTTCATATAAGAAAGCTGCGAGAAAAGCTAGGAGATGCTTACATTCGCACCATTAAAGGTGTCGGATACAAATTTGAATTCTAAACAGAAACAACGGTTAACTTTTGCTCAGAGGATGAATACATCCACTCCTAGAAGCCTTGCCCTGTATTTGGCATTGTGGTTCGCGAGTAGTGTGGGCGTTTTTGTGGCTCTAATGGAGTATGTCTTCCACCTAAAGTACACCATTTGGGTACCTATAGTGGTGATGGCATTCACCTTTATGCTTTCTTTTTTCTTGTTTCAATTTGCTGTAGAACGCTTTATCTACAGAAAAATAAAATTGATTTACAAAAATATTCACCAACTTAAATTAAAGAAGGGGCAGAAACCTAAGTCGGTTGATTTGAACACAGATATTATCTCTGCCGTGAACACAGATGTTGAGGCTTGGGCAAAAGATCAAAAAGAGGAAATTGAATACCTGAAAAATCTCGAGAACTATCGTAGAGAGTTCCTTGGTAATGTGAGCCATGAACTCAAAACTCCAATTTTCAATATTCAAGGTTATATCATGACCTTACTTGAAGGTGGTTTAGAGGATGCTTCAATCAACAGAACGTATCTCGAACGTGCAGAAAAAAGTGTTGAGCGAATGGTAAACATTGTTGAAGACCTTGAGATAATTACCCAATTCGAATCAGGTCAACTCATTCTGCATAAAGAAAAGTTTGATATCGTTGAGCTTGCCAGAGATACAATGAACAGCATTCAGTACAGTGCCGACAAGAGTAATGTTAAATTACTTTTCAAAGACATTTACGATAAACCAATTATGGTGAAGGCTGACAAGGAGAGCATTATGAAGGTTATTAGTAATCTTTTGGTGAATTCAATTAAGTATAATAAGCCGGTAGGAGAGACCAAAATTTCATTTTATGATATGGATGAAAATATCCTGGTTGAGGTAACTGACAATGGTATTGGAATTTCTCAGGAACACATTCCTAGATTGTTTGAGCGTTTTTATCGAATTGATAGAAGTCGTTCTAGAGAAATTGGGGGCACGGGTCTGGGTCTTTCCATTGTTAAACATATCATTGAGGCTCATAACCAAACAATTAATGTTCGTAGCACGCTAGGAATTGGAACAACATTCGGCTTCACATTGTCAAAAGCCCGTTGAATTAATTAGCATTCTTACATCATCCACATTTTTCATTCTTATTGAATTTATTGGCCTTACGGCCGAAGGCAATGAAGTTAATGCTCACATTTTGTGACATTCTTACATTATAATTCTTATGCCTGCATTTTAAAAAGGAACCTCAAAAAATTATCATCGTTTAGTTTCCTTGTCGGATGGATTATCTCTTTAAAGAGACCTACGTCGAAAAATGTTAATCTAAAATTTAAAAGAATCGAAATGAGAAAAATTACTTTTTTTGCTGCATGCTTTGCAGCTTGCTCAATAGGAGCAAAAGCACAGATTATTGAATCATCTTGGCTGCCATCAGCTGGAATTGAAAAAAACTCTTTTGTGAGTAGCAACGCTTCAGAATTTACTCCCGGAGCAACCGGAGAGGGTCAAACCTGGAATTTTGCTGGCTTAACTTCAATCAGTAGCATGTCTCAAAATATTATTGCTGCTGATGACGCTAACGGCTCAACTCAATTCTCTTCCGCAACTGTTGCATATACAGACGGAGCAATTTCCGAGTATTATTCAGCTGGCGGTTCTGCTTTTCAAGCTTGGGGCTTTTATTCAGGTAGTGGCGAACAAGCGAGCTACGAAATTTACTCAGACGCTAAAGATTTATTGAGATTCCCAGTTGGCTTTGGTCAATCGTTCACGGATGCATTTTCTTCTGAAAATAGAATGTCGGGAATGTCCTTCTCATTCAATAAAACAGGAAACGTTTCAGTTCAAGTTGACGGAAGCGGAACGCTAGTTACTCCTGAAGGCAGTTTTGATAATGTGCTTAGAGTAAAATCTGTTGAAACATATCAGTTAATAGGTTTACCTCCAACTCCTGGAGCGTCAACTTCTGGAACAGTTACAACATATTCGTTCATTTCTCCTGACTACCCGGGAATGTATCTTCTTAAATATGTTATTTCTGATGATGGACTAAATGACGAAGAAATTGAAATCTACTATGCCGATGCTGAATTTGTTAGCCTAGGAGTAAGAATCTCAAGAGCTGATGTTACTCTTTTCCCTAATCCAGTAGTTGACCGTTTAACAATTCGCAATCGTGCAGAAATTGCGTCAGTACTTATTGTAGATGTTAATGGAAGAACGATGAATTATCGTCCAATTTCAAGAACAGCCAATGTTTGGGTAATTGATGTTAGAGATTTACCTTCTGGTTCTTATCTAGCAAAAATTGAAAACACCAACTCTGAAATTGTTGTTAAACGATTTAATGTAAGTAACTAATTTCATATTAAATATTCAAAGCCCGAAGAGAATTTCTCTTCGGGCTTTTTTGTTTAAATCAACACGAATTTTGAAAGTAAGCTATAAACAATTAGATGTTGACTATTAATAAATATTCAGGTTATTAAAATTTATTCTAAAGTTAACTTTCAAAAAAATTAAACAATATGAAAAACGTTACTATTTCCTTAGCTTGTCTTTTTGCCTTTTCACTTACGGCTATTAGTCAGGTTATCACTTCTTCTTGGGCTCCCACGGCATGGAGAGCTAACCTTATAACTTATGATGAGTCAGTAAACGGACTAGCGCCGGGTGCGGATGGCTCTGGTCAAAACTGGGATTTTTCGGGCTTGAGTAGCGATTCTACTTTTGTCGAAAATTTAGTTCCCCCGTCCACTGCTGCAGGGGCCTCTAGTTTTCCTGAGGCTACTGTTGCAAATACATTCACTCAAGATGATGTTGTATTTTCCTCATTCTTTAAAGGTGATGCATCAAGTTATTCTCTTCTTGGTTCATTTGCTTCAGGAAGTGGTATCGACCTAACATTCTTGTATTCAAATCCTATAGATATTATGAGATTTCCTGTAGGTTTTGGTCAATCGTTCAGCGATGACTTCGCTTCATCTATCAATTCTGGTGGATTTAGCTATCAGCGAAATGGTTCGGTTCAGGTTGATGTTGATGGTAGTGGTACCTTAACAACTCCGGCCGGTACATTTAATGATGTATTGCGATTAAAGTCTGTAGAGTCATACCAATTAGTTGGTTTGCCACCTATTCCTGGTTCTTCTACTTCTGGGGTTATTACATCCTATAATTATGTTTCTGCCGCTCATCCTGGAGCAGTGCTTCTTAACTATACTATTACAGATGATTTAATCAATGAGCCAGATACAGCAGTAGGTTATGCTGATCCAACTTATGTTAATTTATCAGAAGTTGCGTCTAACTCATTTGAAGTATATCCGAATCCTGCAAATGAAGAAGTTCGTATAAATACATCTAATAAATTAACAGCAGTTGAAATAATTGATATTCAAGGAAGAGTTATTTACACTCAAGCTTTAAATAATTCAACTACGAATGTTAGTATTTCCACAAGTTCTTTCGAAGCTGGAATTTATCTTTTAAGAGGCCTTTCGGCCGATGGAAAAACTTTTGTACAAAGGTTGTCTATCGCCCATTAATAGCATCTAGTTTAAATAAAAAGCCCCGCTCCGATATATCGAAACGGGGCTTTATTGTAACGTCAATTTGATTTATAGAATCCTTATCTTCAATTAAGACAACTGTAGAGCAGCTCTTTTTCTAGCATTTTCATCTAGATGTATCTTTCTTACTCTTAAGGCTTTTGGAGTGATTTCAACATACTCGTCTTTCTGAATATATTCCATTGCTTCCTCCAAAGAGAATTTAATAGCAGGAGCAATTCTCATCTTATCATCAGAACCTGAAGCTCTCATGTTAGTTAGCTTTTTCTCTTGAGTGATGTTCACTACCATGTCGCCAGGTTTGTTTTGCTCACCTACAATCATCCCGGTATAAACTTCATCACCTGGATCTACAAAGAAATAACCTCTGTCTTGTAGCTTATCAATTGAATAAGGAATTGCCTTTCCTGGATCTTTGGCAATGATAACTCCATTCGATCTTTGTGGAATTTCGCCCTTCCAAGGTTCATAAGCTTTGAATCTGTGAGCAACAATTGCCTCACCGGCAGAAACAGTAAGTAGATTATTTCTTAATCCAATAATACCACGAGAAGGAATTTCAAACTCCAAATGTTGCATATCGCCTTTAGGCTCCATCACTTTAAGTTCACCTTTACGTTGGCTAACCATTTCAATCACTTTTCCTGAATATGCTTCTGGAACGTCGATAGTTAGGTTTTCAACAGGCTCGTTTCTCTGACCGTCAATTTCTTTGATAATAACCTGTGGTTGACCTACTTGTAATTCATACCCTTCACGACGCATCGTTTCAATGAGAATAGAAAGGTGAAGAATACCTCTTCCGAAAACAAGAAATGAATCTGCCGAACCTGTTGGTTCAACACGCATAGCTAGATTTTTTTCTAGTTCTTTCTCTAATCTTTCTTTCAAGTGACGAGATGTAACGAACTTACCGTCTTTTCCATAGAAAGGTGAATTGTTGATAGTGAAAAGCATACTCATTGTAGGCTCATCAACATCAATTGGAACAAGTCCTTCAGGATTTTCAAAATCAGCAATCGTATCACCAATTTCAAAACCTTCAATTCCAGTTAAAGCACAAATATCACCAGCAACAACTGAGGCAACTTTTGCTTTACCTAAACCTTCAAAAGTGTATAGTTCGCGAATACGTGACTTAACAATTCTTCCATCTCTCTTAACCAAACTAACTGGCATGTTCTCACGAAGTTCACCGCGTAACAATCTTCCAACACAAATCCTTCCAATGTAATTGGAAAAATCTAGAGAAGTAATCATCATTTGTGGTGTCCCTTCATTTACGGCAGGAGGTGGGATTTCTTTTAGAATCGTATCCAAAAGATATTCAAAATCTTCACTAGGCTCTTTATAATCTGCAGCCATCCATCCCATTTTGGAAGAACCAAAAACAGTCTTGAAATCTAACTGATCTTCTGTGGCATCGAGATTAAAGAACAGTTCAAAAACCTGATCGTGCACTTCATCGGGGCGACAATTTGGCTTATCAACTTTATTTATCACTACAACAGGCTTTAAACCAAGTTCTAATGCTTTTTGAAGTACAAACCTAGTTTGAGGCATTGGTCCTTCAAAGGCATCAACCAAAAGAAGAACTCCATCAGCCATGTTTAATACTCGTTCAACCTCACCTCCAAAGTCGGAGTGACCAGGAGTATCAATGATGTTTATTTTAACATCTTTATATCTAATAGATACATTCTTTGATAGAATCGTAATTCCGCGCTCTCTTTCAAGATCGTTATTATCAAGAATCAATTCACCTATTTCCTGATTATCTCTAAAAAGTTTAGTTTGGTGAAGAATTTTGTCGACTAACGTTGTTTTACCGTGGTCAACGTGGGCAATAATGGCAATGTTCCTAATGGCTTGCATAGTGATTTTTTCGCGGTGCAAAAGTAGTCAATTAAACTGTCACGAGCACTGTTGTGTAAGATTCCTTAAAATTGGCTTATTATTGAAATCAATCTTCTGAATCAGACTGTTTATCCCCTTTTCGTTTATTTTGAAAAAATGAACTTATTAAACTTCCGCATTCTTTTTCGAGCACACCGCCTATAACCTTCGTTTTTGGATGCAGAATTTGACCCGAAACGGAAGAAATTCCTCTTTTTAAGTCAAAGGCTCCGAAAACGATTCTGCCTAATTGTGTCCAATATGATGCTCCACTGCACATAGCACAGGGTTCAAGCGTAACGTAAAGTGTGCATTCGCTTAGATATTTATTATTGAGATAATCGGAAGCACTTGTAAATGCTTGCATTTCTGCATGAGCGGTAAAGTCCTTCAATTGCTCGGTCCTATTAAATGCCCTTGCAATAATTCTGTCATTATGAACGATAACGCATCCAATCGGCACTTCGTCGGCATCAAGGGCTTTAACAGCTTCCCTGAGTGCTTCTTTCATGTATGTTTCGTCAATATTCATTCTATTCAAATTTCCTTAAAAAGAAAAGGCCCCGCATAAATAGCAGAGCCTTTTTAATTGTAGATCAATCAAATTAATCTTTACTCAGCAAGAACAATCACGCGATTGTTAAGCACTTCAACAACGCCTCCGTTTATATCAAACTGGTGGCGTGTTGATCTATTATCTATCACCTTAACCTTGCCTTTTTTCAAAGCAGAGATCATTGGTGCGTGTTGCTTCAGAATTCCAAAAGAACCGTCAATTCCTGGTAAAACAACCGAGGTAACTTCGTCTTCGAAAATCTTCTTATCTGGGGTGATTATTTCTAATTGCATGAAAAATCAAATTAATTTCCTGCCTCAGCAAGAAGTTTTTTACCTTTTTCGATAGCTTCTTCAATTGTTCCAACAAGGTTAAACGCAGCTTCTGGATATTCATCCACTTCTCCGTCCATAATCATATTGAAACCTTTGATTGTATCCTCAATCTGAACAAATCGTCCCTCTAATCCTGTAAATTGAGTTGCCACGAAGAAAGGCTGTGAAAGGAAACGCTGAACACGACGTGCACGGCTTACAATCTGCTTATCTTCTTCAGAAAGTTCATCCATACCTAGAATGGCAATGATATCCTGAAGTTCCTTATAACGTTGAAGGATTTCCTTCACACGCTGAGCTGTATCATAGTGAGAATCTCCAACTACATCGCGACTAAGAATTCTAGATGTAGAATCCAATGGATCTACAGCAGGGTAAATACCAAGCTCAGAAATCTTACGATTCAATACTGTTGTTGCATCAAGGTGGGCAAATGTTGTTGCTGGAGCCGGGTCAGTCAAGTCATCCGCAGGTACATAAACCGCCTGAACAGAAGTAATTGAACCTCGTTTCGTAGAAGAAATTCTTTCTTGCATAAGACCCATCTCTGTTGCTAGAGTTGGCTGATAACCTACCGCTGATGGCATACGACCAAGAAGGGCCGACACCTCAGAACCCGCCTGTGTGAAACGGAAGATATTGTCAATAAAGAAAAGAATATCACGACCTCCACTTTGCTCATCACCATCACGGAAATATTCAGCAATAGTAAGACCTGAAAGTGCAACACGTGCACGTGCTCCAGGAGGCTCATTCATTTGACCGAATACGAGAGTCGCTTTTGAATCTTCCATTTCCTTGAGGTCCACTTTAGAAAGATCCCAGCCGCCTTCTTCCATAGAATGCTTAAATTCTTTACCGTATTTAATTACGTCAGACTCGATGAACTCACGAAGAAGGTCATTTCCTTCACGAGTACGCTCTCCTACACCAGCGAAAACTGAAAGTCCACCGTAGTTCTTAGCAATATTATTAATCAATTCTTGAATCAATACTGTTTTTCCTACTCCTGCACCACCAAACAAACCAATTTTACCTCCTTTTGCATAAGGTTCAATTAGGTCAATCACCTTAATTCCTGTAAAAAGGATTTCTTTGGAAGTGGATAAATCCTCAAATCTTGGAGGATCACGGTGTATAGAATATCCGCCTGTGTTATCAACTTCATTAATACCGTCAATTGCTTCACCAACAACATTGAAAAGTCTTCCTTTTACTTTGTCGCCAATCGGCATAGTAATCGGACGACCAGTTGAAACTACGTCCATTCCGCGACGAAGTCCATCGGTTGAATCCATCGAAATTGCACGAACGGTATCTTCACCGATATGTTGCTGACACTCAACAACTACAGTTTGTCCATTGTCACGTGTTATTACGAGTGCATCAAGAATGTTTGGTAATTGATTCTTCTCAGTATCGAAGCTAATGTCAATCACAGGTCCGATTACCTGTACGATTTTGCCAGTACTTTGGGCCATAATGAAGTTTTATTTTAAGTGATTCAGGCTGCCCTGAAATTCGGTGCGAAATTAATCGAAATTTTTTGAGTGGAGCGCATTCCTTGAAAAATGAAAAATAAAATATTAAAAGATTGTTTAAAACATAGAAAATCAGAGCAATATAGCAGCTTAAAAACCTTCATTTCCTTCGATCTATGGTTTGTAAATGCTAAGAAAAACTTATAGGTTTGCCGGAATCTCGTCACAACCTTGCAAGTCTATCATTCCATTTCTGAATTTCCTGAGCTTCCATATCCGGTTGTTACTACGGGAACATTCGACGGTGTTCATCTCGGACATCAAACCATACTCAGGCGATTAATTGAAATTGCCTCAAAAAATAAGGGTCAATCAGTAGTTGTCACTTTTCATCCGCATCCTCGCTTGGTACTTCAGCCGGAAAATAATTCTCTCGAATTACTAAATACCCTTGAAGAACGAATTCAGCATCTCGAAAGGGCAGGAGTGGAGCATTTATTAGTCATTCCTTTTACAAAAGAATTTGCTTCATTATCCTCACTCGATTTTATACGCCTAGTCCTTGTTAATGGTGTTAAAACAAAACGACTGGTGATAGGATACGATCATCATTTTGGGAAAAATAGAGAGGGCTCATTTGAGAATCTCAATAAAATGGGACCAGTGTATGGTTTTAATGTTGAGGAAATACCAGCAAAGGATATTGACGAAGTTGCCATTTCGTCGACTAGAATAAGAAAAGCATTGCATGCTGGTGATATTGCTACTGCAAATGAGTTTTTGGGTTATGCCTATCCCTTCGAAGGTGAAGTTATTCATGGCCAGCATCTAGGTAGCGGGCTTGGTTTTCCGACTGCTAATGTTGAATTACCAGAGAAAAGAAAATTAATTCCCGCAAATGGCGTTTATGCTGTCATGGTTAAATGTAATTTAGGTAATTACAAAGGAATGATGAACATTGGTATACGACCTACTGTTTCTTCCTCTACAGAGAAGCACATAGAGGTTAATTTATTTGATTTCGAGGGAGATTTGTACGGGCAGTGTATCCAAATTAGCATGCAGGCACGTATACGTGATGAGAAAAAATTTAGCGGTCTGGACGAACTCCGCACTCAACTTGAAAATGATAAGATAGAGGCTTCGCAGCTTTTAACACATATATAATATGATTACTCTCCGGAGATTAATAATAATCTTGTTTTTGATTCCACTGCCATTTTTGGTGGAGGCACAGCCTGATTATCAGTTGCCGGGTAAATTATATACTAAGCTGGATGAAGCTTTGGCAGAACCTGATTCTGTTGTTAGGCTTAGCCTTCGGCGGAAGAGATACAAACAATTTCCGAAAGAAGTCTTTCAGTTTAAGAATCTTCAGGAATTGGATTTAGGCTCTAATAGAATAAGTGTTTTTCCAGCGGATATCTCAAAGCTTGAAAATCTTAAGATATTACGATTGAATCGAAATAGGCTGGATACCGTTGGAAAGCAGTTGGGCGATTTAAAACAACTTATTTACCTTGATTTGGGTAAAAACAGAATTCACAAACTCCCATACGAAATCGGTAACCTAAGGAACTTAGAGTTTCTTCAAATCTGGGGAAACGAAATCACCACGCTACCTGAGAGTGTGAATGATTTGGAAAAGCTTAAGTGGTTAGATATGAGAGCAATACTTCTTACTGATACAGAAAGAGAAGATCTTCTCCTTCAATTGCCAGATACTGAGTTGCTTCTTTCGCCTGGTTGCAATTGCGGGAAATAATTAGGCTGCCTTTAACCTAGAATGCTTCAGTTTATTGAACTTATCAGCTGCATAAGTTTCTGTGACAACAAAAGATTTAGTTTTGGAGTCAGAAGGAAGTTCGAACATTAAATCTGTCATAATTCCTTCACAGATTGAACGAAGACC
>JBBEBC010000113.1:0-18190 GCA_040882555.1 Bacteroidia bacterium | reverse complement strand
TTATCATCTGTTTAGATTGAGGACCTTCCATAAAAAGAAGATCGAAAATACTAATATATTTTTCTGTGTTATGAAGATAATTCTCCTGCTCGTTTTTCTTATTAATTCTAGTTAATCTAGTGTTTTTTGGATGAATTAAATTCCTCAAATCTAGTCTATCATCATGCTCCAACTGCCAGGATGTAGTTATTTCAGGTAGAGGAATTAACAACATCTCACAAAATTTTGAAAGTAGTTTTAAGTTAAAATCAAAGAGATATTTTTCTTCTTTTTCATAGAAAGGAAGGAGGAGATAATCGTAATAGAGAAAATAAGGCGACTTTCTATAACAAGTATTCAAACTCCTCCAATGCTGTCGTTGCCATTGTTCTCGATATGATATTTTTATATCTCTTATTTGATTGGATTCGGAATGTTCAACAGGAATTAAAAGCTTTTGTAATCCTTGAGAACTTTTAATATGGCAGCGATTTCTAAAGGACTGCTTCTGATAATTTTCATTTCCTTCCAACAAACTACTTTCTGAATTTAGTAGGAAATGAAAATATTCAATAGGTGGGGCGTAAGCAGTGCTAAGTATCGATTTTTGGTGTTCAAAAAGAGTCATTGAATGGTTTTAAATATTCTATTCCACCTTATACCCTTATCTGAGTTATACGAGAAAAATGTAAGCCATGCTTTCCCTATTAAATGAGTTTCAGGTATGAAGCCCCAGGATCTTGAATCTGCAGAAAAGTCCCTGTTATCCCCCATGCCAAAGTAATAATCATATTTGAATGTGTATGAAGTACTTTCCAAACCATTTATATAAATTCGATTTCCAATAATTTCAAGCTCATTTTTTTCATAATCACGAATAACTCGTTCATACAAAACAATATTAGAATCATTTAATTGAATTTCCATATTTCTTGCTGGAATAATTACTGGTCCCCAGAAATCATTGTTAAATTTAAATTCTCTCGAATGGGGATAAATGTAAGCCTGATATTCATCTCGTTTATCGAGCCTTGTTTGAATGGCATAGACAGCCGAATCCTTTGCAAAAACTCTCATGAGTGAATCTGTGAGAGGAAACTCATAATCCAACATATTAGAAACCAAGCCTCCTTCTGAAATGCCCAATGAATCTATCCATTCTTGTTGGATGGCTTTATTCGCCTTTACCTTTCTTACAAACTGATATGAAGGCCGATTCTGAAGGGTGTCATGATTGACAATAACCTGTTTTGCGAAAATTTCTAGAGTATCGCCCGGCAAACCTACGCAACGTTTAACATAGAACGTTCGTTTATCAACTGGTCGTTCAAGTTCCATAGGGTAATTAAAAACAATGACATCTTCTCGCGAGACTTTTCCAAAACCGGGAAGGCGATAATAGGGTAGTTCAATGAAGTCAAAATAAGCTGGTTTATTTTGACTGAATGGCATCGTTTGATGCATAAATGGCATGGCAATCGGAGTAATCGGAGTTCTTGTACCATATTGCCACTTTGAAATGAAAATGAAATCACCCGCAAGCAGGGATTTCTCCATACTTTGAGTTGGAATAAAAGCTCCTTGGATCAGCAATGTTCTTATAATCCAAATAACCAGAAAAGCCCAGAAAAAGGCCTTTAACCAATCTTTCAGATGATGAATTATTACTTTCATGCGTCTACGAATATACGTTTAGCTCTATTGATTCGTTGCATTTGGCTAGAATTTCTTTTAACATTTCATGCTATTATTTATATTGAATGTTTTACTTTGTTTTCCTATATAATAGCAAGCTTATGAGAACTGCGGTTGTGGTTTTATTCCTGGTTTTTTTTCAAAATATTGGTAAGGCTCAGTTCAATAAGGAGTTATTGGAAGTTGCCAAAATGATGCAAGGAAGCTATAGCAGCAAGAAACAGTCGAAAAAGGATTCGGCATTTTTTGATATTCGACTAAAAATTGTACCTATTTGGAAAGAAAGAACAGATGCCATCTGGTTTTATGTGGAGCAGGCGGTAGCTTCTATGCAGGATAAACCTTATAGACAGAGAGTTTATCGGTTAACTGGTGTTGAGGATGGTTCTTTTGAAAGTGCAGTTTACACGCTTAATAGTCCACTTCGATTTGTAGGACATGTCGATTTAGTAGAGTCTTTAAACCCTGATTCTTTAGCCCTTAAAGAGGGATGTTCAGTATTTTTGAAAAAGGATGGTAAGAAAAAATATGTTGGAGGTACAGGAGATAAAACCTGCCCAAGTGATATGCGTGGAGCAAGTTATGCTAGTTCAATTGTTACGTTAACTCCTAAATATTTGTTGAGTTGGGATAGAGGATATAACAGGGAAGGAGCGCAGGTTTGGGGAGCTGAGAAAGGTGGATATATGTTCAGGAAAATTAAAAAATAATTTTTCATTCTAAAGGGAAATCAAGAGGGTTCTCATAGTTGAACTTGAATCCTTCTGCTTGAATTTTGTCAGAGGATATTGTCCTTTTGTTAGGATGATTTGATAATTTATTTAATTCTTTATCAATATTTAGTCTTCTGTAAATGGTATTGTAATAATCTCCTCTATTAGGATGAATAGGAGCAACTAAATTGAAAATCCCTGATAAATTGCGTTCTAAAATAAAAGATATTGCTGATAAAACATCATCTTTATAAATCATATTGATTGGTTCATTGGCAGCTAAATCAGGCGATGAATTCCGGGTTCCCGGATGACGATCTTTTCCTGCGAGGCCTCCTAATCGAAGGATACATGGTTCAGTAAAATTTTCAGCAATTACATTTTCAGCGTCAAGAATGTTTTTTGCTCTTTCACTCAAAGCCTTATCAGACAGCTCATGATAAATTCCCGGCTCTTTTGAATATACCCCCGTGCTGGACGTGAAAATAATTTTAGATGTATTTTGATTTATTTGATTAATTATCTTATTGATAACTTGGGAATAGCTTCCTTCTTTTGCTGAAGAGGGAGGTAAGGTGATTATTACTATATCCTTTTTGAGATCATTGGGTAAAGGAATATCTTTTCCAGCATCGAAAACAACTCCCTTCAAACCCTCTTTCATTAACTCATTTATTCCTTCTTTTGAAGTTCGACTGCCAATAACTTCATGACCTTCAGATTGCAAATGCAAGCCTAGGTCTTTTCCAAGCCAACCGGCTCCAATGATACTAATCGCGCTAGTGTGTTTCATCTAACTATATAGTAATTGTTTGTACATTTTTAGGACATGGATAACTGTATTCTCAGTGTTTAAAACGTTATCAATTCTTTTTCTAGCTTCTTGTCCCATTGCCTTTCTTTTAGATTCATCCAACGCATAGAATTTAAGTATCCCTTCTTTTAGAGCGTCAGCATTTTTATATTTTACTATGATACCACTTTTGCCATCTTCTAGCAGCTCAACATTTCCAGGAATATCTGTTATAATGGGAGGGATTTCAAGCGACATAGCTTCTATCACAGCTTTAGTAATTGATTCGCCTGTAATAGAGGATAATACGAATGCTTCTGCCCCTGCTACAAGAGATAATGCATCACTTCTGAAACCGGTAAAATGAACTTGGTTTTCCATATTTGCTTGTTTAAGGATGGCGATATTTTCAGGAGTGTCCATATCTCGTCCCACAAGAATTAAATGCACGGGAATACTTTTATCAATTTTAGTAATAGCTTCTAATAGGTAAGGGATGCCTTTCATCTTTCTGTTGTTGGCAACGTTTATCAACACCAAAGAATTATTGGGTAAATTGAATTCCTTCTTCAGGTCTGTTGCTTCAACATCTCTGTACCAGTCACTTTTATGCCCTTTATTAATTGCAAATGCCTTGTTTTTTTTGAAAAAAAGCTGACGTTTAAATAGGTCAGCAACTCCAACAGAATTGCACTGTATTGCATCAACTGCAGGGTGCAAAAATTTTAAATACATGGCTGGATCATACCAGTGAATATTGCCAGTATACCCTCTGTAAAGGACAATTTTAGTTTTTAAATCCTTAGCAGCCTGAATTCCATTTATGATAGCCTTGCTGTTAAAGAGGTGGATTATATCAATATTATTTTCGACTAAATACGCTTTGATGAAGTTAATTTCTTTGGCATCAAGTTTCTTCTCAGGATGGAAATCAATCACTCTAATTCCTGCATCCTTAAATCTTTTAGCATACTCACAATCACCATAAGTCATAACAGAAATATCTTCTCCCATTTTGGCTAAGCCAATAAATATTTCAGCCTCAGGCCTTACCGTATGAAATGATCTGTAATCGCTTATTGCTAATATTTTCATTGAAACTTAATTTATTTCAAAAGTAGTTATTTGCTTTTATCTAGCCTTTTGCTTGCTCTGCTTTACGGAATCAAGATTAGAATTACCTTTGAGAAAAATTTTAACTTGAGTAAGAAAACACTTATATTAATTTTGAGGCTTCTGCTAAGTGCAGTTGCAGTTATTATTATTGTCAATAAGGTTGATATTAATAAAGCTATTGATAATCTTTCTAAGGCTAGTCCAGTTTTCATTTTCCTCTCTTTACTTGCTTATTCAACTTCAAAGATTTTGGCAGCTTTCAGAATAAATGCTTTGTATCATACTCAGCAACTTTTTCTATCTCAAAAACTCAATATTAAGCTCACTTTTCTTGCTATGTTTTATAATCTTTTTATTCCCCTTGTCGGGGGAGAAGGATATAAATCTTACTGGATAAATAAGTATTACAAGACTCCAATAAAGTCCTTAATCTGGGCGGCGCTATTGGATAGGGGCAGCGGACTTGCTGGATTAGGTATTGTTACAATTTTAGTTTTTAATTGGAGTGAATTTATAATTCCTTATTCAGAGTTTTCTCTTTTGCTTATCCCTATCATATTTGCAGCCCATTTTTTGGTAAACAAACTGTTTTTCAAGTCTTTTCTTTCGGCATGGAGGAAAACCACCTTCTACTCTCTGTTCATTCAGCTTTTGCAGGCAGTTACAGCTTTTTTTGTAGTTCAGGCATTAGGAATCGAGCAATTTCAAATAGAATATGTTTTTGTGTTTATGTTGGCAAGTTTTGCTTACGTAATTCCTATTGTTGGGGCAAGAGAAATGGCTTTTGTATTTGGCTCACAGCAAATGGGTTTGGATATGGAATTATCACTAGCCATAGGGATTTTATTTTATTTGGCCTTAGCCATTAGCTCTTTAGCGGGATCTTATTTTGTATTATTTCCTAAGTCGCTGACTGAGGAAGTGAAGTTTACAAGCACATAATCCTGCTTTTGCCAATTATCATGCAGGCGATAGAGAATTTTTAATTTAGAGCTATCCACCATATCTTTTCTTGTAAGATAGAATTGCTGATCAAGCATCTCTTCATCAAATTCCATCACAGAATGAGTCTTTCTACTCAAATAATAAGGTATTCGGTAGTTCATTAAAGGAGCTGTTGTTAGGCGCACTTCTTTGAATTTAAGAGGACCAAAGGAGGCATCGCTTGAAAAGACATAAGGTTCACCGTAGAAAAATATTGGATTTCCTTGACTTATTTCAAGCATTTCGTCGGCGCTTTGGCGGTAGTAAGCTATTGATTTATCATTCTGCCAAGCTGGTAAATAGAGTAAATTAAGTGCTACTCGTGCAACTGCAAGTACCACAACAAATCCGAAAAGCCATTCTTTTGACTTAAGAAAAATTACTGCGGCACAAAGACTTAGCACAAATAGAATGATAAGTCTCAAATTCAGATTATTTACATTGATCGGTAAATCAATAAAAACGCACAATAAAAACGCACTAGGTAGAATAAAGGAAATGCCTATTAAAACTCTCCTTAAGACCCAATAGAGCTTCACCTGATTCTCGAGTCCGCTATAAATCAATTCTGCAATAATGACTGAAATGGCAGCCATGAAAACGTAATAATATCTTGCTTTAAAATCGCCCGATATCCAATAAATTGGGATGTTTACAAGAATGAATATCAGCCAAAAAGTGATGAAGCTATTGTTTTTAATAACCTTTTTTAGTTGGGTGATAGAAAGAATTAGAAATAACGACCAGGGTAACAGGAGTTTAAGAAAGCCTGGTATGAAAAGAAATACACCTTTGAAGGTAGAAGTGTTTTCTGTTTCTAATCCCGTTCTCATTGCAGCTTCCTTGTATTGTCTTACCAGAAAGCCAATCACATCGTCTTGTAAAGAGAAATGATAGAAGTAAGTACCTGTTAATGAAATAAATATGAAACCACCTAGGACATGATAAAGAGAAAAGAATGATTTCCAGTTTCGGGTATAAATAGTCCAAGCAACTAAAGTTAAGCCTTGAAATGCAACAGAAGGTAGACCTTTAGTAAGTAAACCAATTGCCGCAAGGCTATAACTTACAGTGTATAATAATAGATAGGATTGATTTTTATTAAACTTGTAGATAGCATAAACTTGAAGAAATGTTATTAGCGAAAAAAATAGATCTATTTCACCGCTGGTGATAGAACCAAAGAAGAGAATTTCTCCTGCAGTTATGTAAATAAGCCCTGCTAGAATTGCGACTTCCTTTCTTAGATAGTTTTTACAGATAGAATAAATAAGCCATGCATGAATACAAGCTGATAGCAATGCAGGGAATCTCACAACCCATTCATCAAATGACTGAAAAAGCCAAAAAAAGAAAGCCATTATCCAATTAAAAAATGGGGGTTTATTGTAGTAAGTCCATCCATTTATGTGTGGAACAATCCATTCTCCAGTAAGCAGCATTTCTAGAGAGACAATCGCTCGTCTGGGCTCTTCCGCTCTCAACTCCATTACATTTTGCCATAAAAATAAAGAAGGTAGCAGAATGCATAAGGCAAGGATAATCAATTGTCTTCGTTGCATTTGGCAAATATATAATTGATCTTATGATTCGCTACAAAGCAAAAAGGGATTCTGTCATGTTATAAATCAATTCTGCTTTCAATAGGTGTAAAGCAAAGTATAGAAATTAGTTGACTGCGAGAACTTGGAGTAAAAACTCCTTGAAAGTGATTTGAATAATTATGATTTAATAAGCTTTTTAGTGATCGCGGAGTTCTGTTTACCAATTGATTGCAAGCGAAGTAGGTAAAATCCCGGTTTCAGTTGCGAGATATTTATGCTGTGGTCATTGGTGATCCCTTGGTCAAGTAGTTTGCCACCAATGGTATATATGCTGAATTGATATTCATCTCCCGATTGTATAAATATTTCATCCTTTGCAGGCTGAGGGAATAGAATTACATCTTCTGCAGAAATAACACTTTCTAATCCGGCGTAGCCGAGAACAAAACGTTCGCAATATTCATCATTGGTAATATTTAGATCTGTTTTATAATTAGGATGACTTGTATAAACGCAGATGTTTTTTGTTAACGTGTCGCCTGGAAGAAATACGTTTGTTTCCTGAATCAATCCGAGTGAAATTTCCAGAGAATCTCCTGGAGCAAGATTTAGGTCATTAATTTGAGTAGTGAAAACATCTGGCTGACACATTCCAAAGGGAGAAATGATGTGAGATATTCTACATTCATTTAATAGCTGATCTCCATAATTTTTTACTATTACATTTGCGGAAATGGAAACTTGATATATGGGCGGACTTATCGTGTTTACTATGATTTCAGTTAGGTTAATACTTGAAATTCCAATATCAGTAGTATTTATTTCTTGGATTTCATCTGATTGAAGGGAGAAATCTAAATGTCGTACTGATTGGAAGTGTGCTAATTGATAGTCAATCGCGCATGAAAAGTGGCTTTCGCTAAAGTCTTTGAAGACGTTTATAGGGAGGGTAACTGGGAGGTTAAGTGTATTAAATAAGTCAAGGTTGAAATCAAGATGAATTATGTGTTGCTCAGTGCTATTATGACTAATAAATCGGATTCCATTTGCATCAACTTTTAAGTTGGAATAATTAGAAAAAGAGGGGAGATGATTAGCTTGAATTTCTTGCAGCTGATTGTCATATACCAGAATGCTATCTGTTCTTAGGATATAAACTAAATTATTGAATAGTTCAATAGAATTGATTTCAGAATTGAAAACTAGATGAGAAACAGTGTTGCCTATTTCATCAATCAGCCAAAGGCTTTCCTCTTGAAAAAGTATAAAACTATCATTGCTAAGCTTTTTAATTCCATCAGCTTGTGCAGGCTCAATAGGTATGCTATCGGTCAGAATCCCTTCAGGAGATAGTGTGTATAGTTTCTTTGTTTCTTCAAAGGAATGATGGACAAAAAAATCTCCATCCTGCGAAGCAGATAAACCTTCCATTTGGGCAGCATAACATTCAAAATCATCCCATCTTTTGGTCCATTCAAGATTAGCTTGGGAATCATATTTCTGAACAAACCAAAAACACTCACTTGAAACATCACATGTTGGAAATGCATGAGCAAGTAAAACCACTCCTTCATCGGCGGTAGGAATCATATGTGTAACATCCGTAAAATCAGCATTATCAATTAAAATAATTCTGTTTTGAATTATTTGCCCAGTAGTATCGATTTTATTTAAATAACAAACAGTATGAAATATCGAAATCTCAAGCTGTTGGACTACAATCCACGAATAACTTCCGTTCACCGCTAGAGCTTTAACGGTTTGATTATAAGAATCATTGAAAGAAATTTCTCCATTAAGTCCTTGGGCCGAGAGCGTTAGTTTTGCTGTTAGCAATCCGATAAGTAGTATCAATCTATTCATGAAATAAGCTGAGTTGTAAATATTAGTTCAGTTTTTCCTTGAGGCTAGCATTTTGGCAATGCGTTTGTTTTTTAACCTTTTCTTAAATAAATGACTTTTTTTGTAAAAAAAATAATAACAGTTAAGTATTTTTATTCTTTAACGCAAAGGAATTTTTGATGTGATTCAAGTAGTTCCTTGTGTAATACATATAGCAAGATAGCAATTTTATTTGCAGAAGAAATAAGGATTTATTTGAAAAAGTTGCAATAATTATTTAAAGTTGGATAAATTGTACCCTTCTTTATAGAATAGATTAAACATGAAAAACATTTTTACATTATTCACCTTTGTTTTTTGCTCCATTTTCGTTAATTCACAAGAGACTGTAACCATTCAGTTAGCTGGTGTGAGTGCGGAAGCTGCAAAACAAATGAGCGCATCAGGCGACCGCATAAGTTGGTATACTCTAAGAGGTTCCGATAAGTTGGTTAGTAATATTTCAGTAGAACTTAGCAATGTTGGAGAAAAGCAGACAGATAGAGAAAGAGGTTCGGTTCAGGCTGACCCGGATGCCAATGGTATGTATAATTTCTCTTCAAAAGTTGAAGTGAAATTAAAGAAAGTGGATAAAACAAAACCAGTTCATATTGAGGTGGTTATTGAAACAATCATGGGTAATGAGCTTTTTTACATGAAAGATCTTGATTTCAGCGCTGTTTCGGAACCAATTACCTTAAACGGATATACTTGGCGGGCTACAAATGAAAAAGTAGGTCCTAAAAAGGACTTATGTATAGAGTATTCTTCTTTCATTTCTGATAAGGATGTTAAAAAGCAGTTTTCTGATATTGAAGGCTCTTATAAGTTTGATCGATCCGACTTTGTGTTATATCTGAAACAAGGCAAAGATGCAGAATGGGTGCAATTAACAGATAAGATTCAGGGAGGATTTGCCAACAGCAATAAATTTAATTTAACTCATCCAATGCCATCTTGGATTGATCCAACAAAGGAGTTGTTGGTTCGTTTTGCAGCTAAAACACCAAAGCTGAATTACGTATGGGGGGAGTATTCGGTGCAACCTCATGAGTATCGAAAGGAATACAGAGCTGAAAATTACAATTCAATCCCCTTCGACCCGTCGTCAAAGCCAAATACCTCAAATGCTCAAGCGGAAAATAAACCGATTGTTGAGGAAAAGCAGGTTGAAGCTAATGTAGAAAAACAGTTGCCTGTTAAACCTTCCGTAAAAGCACCTGAGGAAAAGAAGGATGTTGCAGCCGAAAAGGCTCCAGATGTAAAGGCGGAGGTTAAAGAGCCAGCAAAACCAACAAAGAAAACGGGAGGGATATTACTAAATGCATTTGATGAGACAATTGCAAGCGCTGATAGCTTATTTGCGGACTTTAAATATGCTGAGGCAAAAACTAAATATGAAGAAGCGTCTAAAATAAAACCAGCTGAAAAATACCCTAAAGATCAGGCTGCAATCTGTTTGCAGAAATTGCAAGCAATCAAAGATAAGAAGTCACCTATGAAAGGTGGTATGAAATAGATATTCCTAATAATTCAATAAATTGAATTAGATGAGCTGATTTAAACTGTCTCTGATTATCTTCTCTTTATTAGTCCTTAGATATTGTAAAAAGGCACTTGCCGCTGGTGAGTGCTTTTTGTTTTTTGGCCAAACTAATTGCCATCTAGTTTTAAGTGGAAGCCCTTCAGCCTTAATAATATGAAGTTGTTTTAAAAATAATTCATTTCTGATTCCAATAACAGGCATAATTGAAACTCCTAGTCCGGCCATTACAGCTTGCTTTACAGCTTCATTGGAGCCTAATTCGAGTCGTCTAGCCGATTTTATGCCATGTTTTTTAAGGTAGTCTTCCATCATCCGGCGAGTAGCCGAGCCCTCCTCTCTAAAAATCAATTGCATGGCGCTTAAGTCTTTTGCCTTTACTTTCTTGTTATTTGGCATTGAGGCAACCAGAACAAGCTCATTTTCCATGAGTTCTATGCTTTCTGTTTCCAGTTTTTCTGGTTTTATAGAAACCAAAGCAAAATCAACTGCGTTTTTTTCAAGAGTATGAAGAACGCTCACTTTGTTAGTGACATCAATGCTCAACTCAATGCCCTCGTTCTTTTTAATAAATGGAGCAAGTAAATAAGGGATAACATATTTGCCAGTAGAAACAGATGAAATTTGAAGCTTTCCACTGAGTAAACCTTTAAATGCCATTGTTTTAAAATTGATGGCATACACTTCGTTAAGAATTTTTCCTGCTGCGTATGCTATTTCCTGGCCGAAATCAGTGATGTGGATTCTACGGCTTATGATTTCTGTTAGCGGAATTTCAAACTGATCTTGAAAGTTTTTCAGCTGAATTGAAACTGCCGGCTGTGTTAAATGTAGTTGTTCCGCAGCGCGTGTAATACTCTTTGTTTCTGCAATTTTTAGAAATACTTGAAGCTGATGAAGTGTATAGTTCATAAATATTCTTTATGATAAGTATTGCAAATATAAATTATGATTTATGATTATTCCAACACAATTTTGCATCGTTAAAAACTAAAACTATTCTTAATGGCGCGTATTACAGTTGCACATGGTGACGGCATTGGACCTGAAATCATGAATGCAACATTGGCAGTGCTAAAAGCTGCTGGAGCCCGCATCCAGATTGAAGAAATTGAAGTAGGTGAAAAAGTTTATTTAAGTGGAAATACTTCAGGTATTGCCGCAGAATCTTGGGAATCTATTCGTAGAACCAAGGTGTTCCTTAAAGCGCCTATCACTACACCACAAGGCGGTGGATACAAAAGCCTCAATGTAACAACACGTAAAATGTTGGGATTGTACGCTAATGTACGTCCATCTATTTCATACCACCCATTTGTTGCCACCAAACATCCAAAAATGGATGTGGTAATTATCCGCGAAAACGAAGAAGATCTTTACGCAGGAATCGAGCACCAACAAACAGATGAAGTTGTTCAGTGTTTGAAATTGATCAGCCGTCCAGGTTGTGAGCGCATCGTTCGTTATGCATTCGAATATGCGCGTCAATACAACCGTAAGAAAGTTACTTGTTTCACCAAAGACAACATCATGAAGCAGACCGATGGTTTGTTCCATAAAGTGTTTGATGAAATTGGAGCAGAATATCCAGATATCGAGCAAGAACATTGGATTATCGACATCGGAGCAGCAAAATTGGCCGATACGCCTGAGGCTTTCGATTTGATCGTTACTTTGAATCTTTATGGCGACGTATTGTCGGATGTGGCAGCACAAATTGCTGGATCAGTAGGTCTTGCAGGAAGCGCAAACATTGGAAGTGAATGTGCCATGTTTGAAGCCATCCACGGATCAGCGCCAAGAAGAGCGGGTCAGAACGTGGCCAATCCAAGCGGTTTGCTTCACGGTGCCATCCAAATGTTGGTGCATATCGGTCAGCCAGACATTGCTACCAAAATCCACAATGCTTGGTTACTCACACTGGAACAAGGAATTCATACATACGATATCTTTAAAGAAGGCATCAGCACCCAGAAAGTGGGCACCAAGGAATTTGCTGAGGCAATCATTGCCAACATCGGACAAGGGCCGCAAACATTAACTCCGGTGCTTTACAAAGCCAATGGAGGCATGCCTAAGTTCACCTATGTGCGTAAACCAGCAGCCAAGAAAGAATTGGTTGGAGTTGATGTGTTTGTGCATTGGGCTGGAACTGATCCTCATGAATTGGGCGAATTGGCTTCAAAGTCGAACAACGGCGATTTTACCTTGAAAATGATCTCGAACCGAGGTATCATGGTTTGGCCTTCTGGTTTCCCAGAAACATTCTGTACTGATCACTGGAGAATGCGTTACAAAGCAACTGCGGATGGCGCATCCCTAAACAATAAAATGATTACCGAACTCACTAGCCGTTTAGCCGATTTAGGCATCGATTTCGTGAAGCTCGAGAATCTGTACCGTTTCGACGGTAAAGACGCTTACTCGCTTGGTCAAGGCCAGTAAGTATAGTTTTTCATTCGTTGCGTGATTGAAAAAAAAGCCTCCTCGTTTATTCGGGGAGGCTTTATTTTTTGCCCTTCAATTTACTGTACCAAGAAATGTTGATTTATGAATTGGTCAACCTTAACTACACTTGCCTAATGCTACAAAAACGCCGATCCATATAATTCCTTTAATCAGAAAAAACAGGAAACCCATTACACCAATTCGTTTTAGCCAATGTTGTAATTTTTTGGGATTTTCTGGAGGTTGATCCATGCAGTTAGTTTAATGCATCCATTTAAAACTAATTGCACCGAGCGAAGTGTTTAAATTGATCAGGTAAACACCTTTAGCGAAACCGAAAAGTGGAGGTTGAATTTGAAATTCATTCGATAAATTCAAATTCTCCTGATAAACAATTTGTCCATTTAAATTAATTACCTGCAATTGCACATTTTCTGGCGATTTAAATCCGCCTGAAATGATTGGTCCATTTGCAGTGTAGGCAATTGAAATAGGTCTTAAAAGCAATTCATCGATACTGGTTTTAATTACCGTAACCAATTGAGCAATGGTATCGCTTCCACAAGAATTTGTTACAATTAAAGATACTGGCCAATCATTGTCGAATGGAAATATAAAGCTCGGATTGGCTTCATTGCTGGTATTTCCACTTCCGAAATTCCATAGATAATTGGTTGCATTTTGACTCGTATTGGTGAATTCGATTTCGTACAGTTGATCCAAATTTTGCAAATAGGTAAATCCAGCTTCAGGAAAGTCCACCAAGCTCACTTGAACCACATTCGATGCTCCTGCACAACCATCCGCGTTTACCGCGCTCACAGAGTATCCGCCAGAAGACGTTACATTGAGTGTGGAACCGAATTGATTATTCGACCATTGGTAATTGGTGAAGCCCGCTTCTGCAGTGAGAATGACTGGTTCATCGCCGCAAATATTTATTGGCCCTGCAGGTGTAATGTCAACTTGAAAAGGAGCACTCGCTGTAACTACTAGCGGATCGGAAATGGCTTCACAGCCGCCAGAACCGAGGGCTGTTACGGTATAAGTTCCTGCTGAATTAACGGTGATTGTATTTCCACTTTGGCTGTTCGACCATTCGTAATTCGAGAATCCAGGGGCAGCAGTGAGTTGCAGCGTTTCATTTGCACAAAGCACCAGATCGGCACTCGCGGTAACTGGAAGTGTTTGCGTACTGCCAACATTGACGTCAACTGAAGCTGTGGCCACACAATTTTCATCGCCTGTAGAAACCGTTACAGTGTATGTGGTAAAACTATTGGGAGAAGCGATTGGATTCGGTGAATTTGGGTCATTTAAACCTGTGGTAGGAAACCAAGTGTAGGTATAATTTGATGCTGATCCGCTGGTCGCTGTAGGTGAACCTCCAAGTGTGGCTGTTTGTCCAGTGCAAATACTTAAATCGTTGCCTGGATTTACTTGTGGAGGAACACATGTAGAATTGGGCACAACGCAGCAATTGCCTCCTGCAGAAACATTGTACACTTGGTTAATCCAACATTGGTATTGTGTGTAATGCGCATAAAAAACTCCACCCGTTTCTTGAAGGAAATAATACACCACTTGGTCGGGTGTGTTTCCACCTCCTGCATTAATGGATGCGCTGCATTGACCTGCCACACCAATAATTTGAGGCCAACCATTGGGATTGTCATAACCGGCATCTGGAGCTACTTGAATATCGATTATTCCAGGATTAACTCCTGTAATTGTTGTTGGGAAATCGCCCAATCCGCAGTTGTTGTTGGCTTGGGTTGAGGCAAATCCAGCATAAATTACTTGGGTAACGTTTGATGCAAAGGGACCAGTAATAGTCACCTGAACTGGTTCATAGGTGCAAATGCCGATTTTTAAATTGGGAATATTGGCGTCCACATTAATGGTTACAATTCCACCATCGTAATTTGAATAAATAATTAGATTCCCATTTTCGCCGCAAATTGTTTGAGCTTTTGAAAGGATGGAAATGCAGATTAATGCGAGAAGGAATAATTTTTTCATGGAGTTAAATACTAAAACCAAACACACAGGTTTGTGATGATTAAATTACTGAAATTTGTTTCTGAATTTTTATTTGAGAAAATATTCTTGTCGGCTAAGAAATTCCTGTATTCTAATCTAAACAATGCATTTGAATTTATTTGATGATTGAATGCAATTCCACTTGAGGCTAAATTGGACGTTTTTTCAGAAGTAATTGAGCGGAGCATAATTTCTTGTGGATCATTAAAGAATTCGACTCTCGCTGAGACGGATGATTTCTGATTCAATTTTAATCGTCCAATCCAGTTTATTTGCCACCAAGATTGAAGTGTTGAGGTTCCAAAGCTGAAACGTTGTTGGAGGCCGCCGTAGAGACAAGAAGTCATGCTAAACTTTCCATCTGGATTAAAAATCAGATACACATCACCGAAGTAGCGCATACCAAAGTCGGGGTTTGCAGGCGAAGATTCATCGCCAACAAAAGTGTTGAAGTTGATTAGCGTGCGCTTCCCCGGGCGATATTCTAACTGGGTGCCGATGGATAGTGGAGTATTTGTATCGGTAATATTCTGCCAACCATTTAGGATGTAAACATATCCCGTGAGGGACTTACTCAAAGGTGCGGTAATTTTTGCGCCCGTTAGATAGTAGGGCACATATTCTGGCGCGAGCGATCGGGAGTACATGAGGTGATCTTTCGAGATCGCCGATTCGTTTGTGTAAGGCGAACCAAAAACACCTGCATCAATCCAAATGTCTCTATTTTTCGATAGCCGCAAACCGGCATTTGCTTCTACAATGTTTCTCAGTGTACCAGCTTCGGAGGCGTAATTCGAGTTCATGTATGTGCCAAAGCCAGGCACAAACCGGGCGCGCACTTTTTCGTTTCGGTAATTTATGCCAAGGTAAGCAAGGTTTACATTGACTTCATTGTGACGAGCAGAGGAAACAAAATAGGGCCGATCGGATCCTTTGGGTTCATTAAAATCGTAACCATAATACACATCTACCATTCCACTGAATGTGATTTTCCCTAAAGCGGAGGAATCCATCTGCTCTACCATGCCCGTGTTGGCAATTTGGGCAATAGAACGTTGAGGTTTATGCAGGATAACCACCAAAAAAACGAGGGCAATTTTTTTGAGCATTTGTTGCGCTTATTCGGCAAAGCTATAAACTAAATATGAATAAAAATCTTGTTCTTTGTTGCTATTAGAAACCCTTATGCATCCTGTGTTGAAAGCGCAAACAGATTTTATCCTTTTGGATGTTCGATCGCCTGGCGAATATTGTCGCGGTCACATTCCTGGAGCAATTTCTTTTCCATTGTTCACCGATGAAGAGCGTGCAAAAGTTGGGACATTGTACAAGCAAACTGGCAAAGATGCCGCAGTGCTTGAAGGATTAAGGATTGTTGGACCCAAGATGGCGGGTTTTGTGGAAGAAGCAGCTAGATTGTCGCCTAATCGTAAGGTAAAGCTGCACTGCTGGCGCGGAGGAATGCGTTCATCGAGTGTGGCTTGGCTGCTGCAACATGCAGGATTTGAAACACAAGTGATCAAAGGTGGTTACAAGGCTTATCGGACAGACGTTCAGCAGTTTTTGTGTAAGCCTTTTCCATTCAAGGTGATCACAGGTCCTACAGGAAGCCGAAAAACCAAAATCCTGCATGCCTTGCGTGATGCTGGAGAACAAGTGATTGATTTGGAAGGATTAGCCAACCACAAAGGTTCAGCCTTTGGTTCATTGGGAATGGAAAGTCAGCCTTCAATCGAACATTTCGAGAATCTACTTCACCAGCAATTGTTGGTGATGGATTTCAACCGAACCATCTGGATTGAAGATGAAAGCCGAAAGATTGGAAAAATCGTTTTATTGGAAGCCTTTTGGAAACAAATAAAAAGCGTTCCTGTTGTGTTGGTAAAGCTTTCAGTGGAAGAACGTGTGAAGTTTTTGGTAGAAGAATATGGCAATTTTTCGACCGAAGAATTACGCGGCAGTATTTTGAAAATTGCAAAGCGTTTGGGCGGACAAAATTTGAATGCCGCATTAGAGGCTCTTGAAACAGGTAATTTGAGTGAAGTAGCCGCTATAAGTCTGCATTATTATGACAAGGCTTATCGTCACGCACTTGAGACACGTCACGCACAAATTGAATATCAATTGGTGATCGATGGATTGTCGCACCAACAGATTGCAGAAAAAATCATTCAATTAAATGAGCTATGAGCACAGCACCAGAAAAAGTAAAACTTACCCAATTTGCGCATGGTGCTGGCTGTGGTTGTAAAATCTCGCCTGCTGATCTCAGTACCATGTTGCAAGGTATCAGGAAGTCGAACACAGGAAATTTACTTGTTGGGAACGCTGAAAATGATGATGCTGCCGCATGGGATGTTGGTGATGGTCGCGCTTTAATTGCGACTACCGATTTCTTCATGCCCATTGTGGATGATGCTTTTAGCTTTGGTGAAATTGCAGCTACGAATGCGATTTCTGACGTGTATGCTATGGGCGGAAAGCCATTTATGGCCTTGGCAATTCTTGGTTGGCCGATTGGAAAATTGCCTGCTGCTCTAGCGTCTGAAGTGCTCGCTGGAGCCACTAAAGTTTGTGAATTGGCAGGAGTCACCATCGCTGGTGGACATACAATTGATTCGCCGGAGCCCATCTTTGGATTGTCGGTAAATGGTTTCTGTGAAATCGAAAATCTCAAACGTAACAATACTGTACAACCGGGCGATTATCTTTATCTTTCCAAGCCGCTTGGTACGGGCATTTTGAGTACTGCAGCCAAACGCGGAACACTCTTCCATCCCGCGGACGCGGAACCCGCAATTGCTTCTATGAAAAAACTTAACTCAAGTGGGCATTTGTTGGCCGAATTGCCCGATGTTCATGCCATGACGGATGTTACAGGTTTTGGTTTGGCTGGACATTTACTTGAAATGCTTGAAAATTCTGGATGTTCGGCGGAAATATCGATGGTAGATGTGCCCGTTTTTAAAACGTTGAGGCCTTATTTGGATGCGTTTGTTTATCCTGACATGACCATGCGGAATTACAACAACGTAAAGGAAAAGTGTACTGAATTGGATGGACAAGCCTTGCTCGTACTTTGCGATCCTCAAACCAGCGGTGGATTGCTTATTTCTGTAGCCGAATCGGGCCGCGCAGCAGTTGAAAAAATTCTGCAAGACGCGGGAGAATATAATCAGTCGATTGGACGTTTGATTCCTAATACAGATAAAGCTATTTTTGTAAAATGATGAACTTCTCCGCAAGAAATATATTCGGACTGTTGGCTACTCTTCTACTTTTCGCAACAAGTAGTAAGGCACAATTTAATCAGCCAACTTGTATAGATTCAAACATGGTGACCTTCAATCCTTGTTTTGGTACTATTTATCAACCTGTTTGTGGTTGCGACAATGTAACTTACAGAAATGAATGCTTGGCCATTGCTGCTGGAATTGTAAATTTCGGTTAT
>JBBEBC010000112.1:0-18506 GCA_040882555.1 Bacteroidia bacterium | reverse complement strand
CCGGCCACCCTCAGCTTGGAAGGCTGATGCTCTACCAAATGAGCTACTTCCGCTTTTACCAATTCTGCAATAAAAATGAATACCTTCATCTCTCTTGCCCTCTTGGTTATCTAACTTTCAATTGAAAATTAGATATCCTAATCTCTTTTCGTGGTGGGGAGAGAAGGATTCGAACCTTCGAACTCCGAAGAGGACAGATTTACAGTCTGTTGCCGTTGGCCACTTGGCTATCTCCCCTACCTCTTTGAAATAAGAAAATTACTACAAAGAACAGAGCCGAAGAAGGGACTCGAACCCCCGACCAGCTGATTACAAATCAGCTGCTCTACCAGCTGAGCTACTTCGGCTTTTCCTTTTTTTTTGTGGTTCTACCTGTAGGATACAAATAGAATACCCTTCAAAAAAGGTGTGCAAATGTAGGTAAGAAATCATTCCCACCAAATATTTTTTTGAAATATTATTGCTAATCCAACTGATAAGAAATCAAATTCTTAAATATCAAGCGATTAAACCTGACGAATTTTTTCTTTATGCTTGGTAATTTGGTTTCTTAAGGCGTCTATTGCAAGATCTGTTGCCTCTTCAAACGTGCTGCATTGACGTTTTGCGAACAAATCATTCCCTGGAACATATAATCTAATCTCTGTTACTTTATTATCACCATTACTGGCGTTCTCTAACCTTAACGTTACTTCACTTTCGATGATCTTGTCATAATGTAAGGCAAGCTTATCGAGCTTTGATTCAATAAAATCTAATAATTTCTGGTCTGCATCAAAATGCAGAGACTTCACAGTTACTTTCATACATGATTGTTTTAAGCGTAAAATTAGGATTCATCTATTCTGCTTTGAATCCATTTGCAAGAATCGCTAAATTATATATTTGCAGCATCGTTCCAAACGATTTTTTCCAAAAATAATTTATGCTACAATCTAATAAATATTCTTCAGAGTCGCTTAGAACATTTGCTAAATCAGTCTTTACATCAATGGGATGCCCTGAAAGTGATGCGATTACTGCTTCAGATGTTCTGCTAGCTGCCGATTTGAGAGGTATTGATTCTCATGGACTCGCTAGATTATCAGGTTATGTTCGGCTTTGGAAGAAAAACAGGATCAATCCTAAACCCAAATTGACCATCATTCACGAAACACCATCAACAGCCACAGTGAATGCGGATTCATCGCTAGGTTTAGTTTCAGCTCCCTTCGCAATGGAAATTGCAATACAAAAAGCAAAACAAACTGGAACAGGTTGGGTAGCAGTGAAAGGCTCTAATCACTTTGGAATCGCAGGATACCATTCCATGATGGCATTAAAGCATAATATGATTGGTATTGCCATGACAAATGCTTCCCCTTTGGTTGCTCCTACTCTCTCTAATGAGCGAATGCTAGGTACAAACCCTATGGCATTTGCTATACCTGCCAAAAATCAACCACCGTTTATCGCCGATTTCGCAACAACAACAGCCGCTAACGGAAAACTTGAAATTCTTCAAAGAAAAGGTCAATCTGCTCCTGAAGGATGGATTCAAGATGCAAAAGGACAAGCTACAACTGATCCATTTTCACTCAAAGAAGGGGCAGCTCTCCTTCCGTTAGGTAGCGATATTGAACACGGTAGTCATAAAGGCTACTGTCTTGGTTCAGTGGTGGATATTTTCAGTGCTGTACTCTCGGGAGCTAATTATGGTCCTTGGGTTCCTCCTTTTGTAGCATTTCTTGATCCTCCATCTGATCCAGTTGGCGAAGGAATAGGACATTTCTTCGGAGCAATGAGGATTGATGCCTTTAGACCTGCTGACGACTTTCTCTATAATATGGATAAGTGGATTGAACGTTTTAGGAATGCTTCTAGAATTGACCCTGAGCAAGAAGTTTTAATCCCGGGCGACCCAGAAAGAAGAGCTGAAGCTGAAAGGTCAGCCTCAGGAATCCCTCTGCATGAGCAGGTTATCGTTGATTTGAAGCAATTAGCTGGAGAAATGGGAGTTCAGTTCCCTGAAACATTATAAAGTATCGATCTTACCTCGTTTGCCTAGTTCTACAGCTTCTAGATCAGTTATTTTACCTTCTGAAACTGAGAATCTGAGAATGGTCCTGAAAATATGAAATCCATGCTGACCAGCTGCTCCGGGATTCATATGCAGTAATAGATTCTGCTTGTCGGGCATGACTTTGAGAATATGTGAGTGGCCGCATATGAAAAGCCCGGGTTGATAGTTTTTTATTCCTTGCGCTATTCGCGCAGGATATCTACCCGGATAACCTCCAATATGGGTCATCCAGACTTTAAGTCCCTCACATTCGAAAACATCATCAAGCGGAAACATCCGCCTTAGCGCGCCCCCATCAATATTGCCATAAACAGCTCTGAATGTCTTTAGAGAAGCTAAAGTGTCAGCTAGTTCCACACTGCCAATGTCGCCAGCATGCCATATTTCATCACATGATTCAAAGGCTTTTACTATGCCTTCATCCAAGTAACTATGAGTATCTGAGATGAGCCCGATACGCTTCATTTCTGAAAATCTTCAATATTCAACTCATGTTTACAAAAGAAATACTCCTTTTCTTGATGATTTGAGCAAACTACGATACTTCTGTCCTTAGAATAGGTGTTCATTAGATTAGCATACCATTCAGAAGCTTTGCTATCAAGATTTGACAATGGCTCATCGAGCAAAAGCAAAGGTGTGTCGCTTAAAATTGCAAGACTTAGCTTCAACCTTTGTTTCATACCACTTGAGAAATAGCTTATTCTCTTATCCTTCGCTTTTTGCAGGCCAGTGAGCCCCAAAATATCTTTTGAACTTAATCCTCCGATAGGAGCTTTTATTGAAAAATGGAAATCGATATGCTCGCTTAAGGTAAAATCTTCTATGAGATCAAGGTAGGGAGCGGCTATGGATACGTGACGATAAACCTCTGTTTCGGCGACTTCTTGATTCGATATTTGCCAATTAACTGTTCCTTCTGAAACAAGAGCAGAGCCTGATATAATGGAAAGTAACGTGGATTTACCACTTCCGTTTGAACCTAATATAACCCAAGGTTCTGAAGGGCTAATTTGCATCGAAACACTCTTAAATATCCAGTTGAAGTTAAACCTCTTAGAAACCTGATTAAGAGCTATTTCCATTCTCTTATCTATTATTATTCTTCAGATCCATAACCCCTCATTATTCCTCTTTTTGCATTATGGATAAAGAGGATTATTTCATCTCTTTCGGGCGTTGCCGGAAGTTCAGCTTCTATCTTTTGAAGAGCTTTGGTTGTATTCAAATCACTCAAATAGAGTGTTCGGTAAACATCTTGAATCGTATTTATTTGGTCATTGCTAAATCCGCGGCGTCTTAAGCCAATAGAATTAACACCAACATATGCCAAGGGCTCACGACCAGCCTTCACGAATGGAGGAATATCTTTCCTCACCAAAGAACCTCCAGAAACCATCACATGTGCGCCCACTCTCACAAATTGATGAATAGCCGACATTCCGCCAATGATTGCATAATCATCAACAACAACATGTCCACCCATGTTCACAGCATTTGCAACGATGCAGTGACTTCCAATTATACAATCATGTGCTACATGAGAATAAGCCATGATTAGCGTATCGTTGCCAATCTTAGTAGTCATTCTGTCGATGGTACCACGATTTAAGGTAACACACTCTCGAATAGTGACATTATCACCTATTTCGACCGTTGTTTTCTCTCCTTCGAACTTTAAGTCTTGGGGAATTGCTGATATAACTGCACCGGGAAAAATTCTGCAATTTTTACCAATGCGAGCACCATCCATGATGGTAACATTAGAACTAATCCAAGTTCCGTCACCAATAACCACATCGCCATGAATGGTTACAAAAGGCTCTATAATTACGTTATTCCCGATTTTTGCATCGGGATGAATGCTAACTAACTCTCGGTTCATTCGTCAATTGAGGGAGGGCAAATGTAGGCAATTGAAATTAATTGCTGAGACCTTTCTCTTTGACAATTTGTGCCATCATTTCTGCCTCAGTTACAGGCTTATTGTTCACATAAGCTGTGCCTTTCATATGGCAAATACCTCTTCTGATAGGCGAAACAAGCTCTAAACGGAATACCAAAGTATCGCCCGGAATTACTTTTTGCTTGAATTTCACATTATCAATCTTCATGAAATACGTTAAATAATTTTCAGGATCGGGAACTGTATTAAGCACTAAAATTCCACCGCATTGAGCCATGGCTTCTATAATAAGAACTCCCGGCATAACAGGATTACCTGGAAAGTGCCCTCTGAAAAAATCCTCATTCATGGTCACATTCTTCACTCCAACAACATGACTTTCACTCATCTCCATTATTTTATCAATTAAAAGAAATGGCTGTCTATGCGGAAGAATTCGGGTGATATCGTTGATAGAGTAAAGCGGAGGCTGACTTAAGTCAATTTCAGGCATTGTCTTTTTGGACAAGCGATCAGCCTTAATCAATTGCTTTATTTTCTTTGCAAATTCAACATTGGCAGCATGGCCTGGTCGCGTTGCTATGATTGTTCCTTTAATAGGCTTTCCAACTAAAACCAAATCTCCAACTACATCAAGTAGCTTGTGTCGAGCTGCTTCATTTTGAAACTGGATTTCTACATTGTTCAATGTTCCCTCACGCGTAACACTCAGATCGGTCCTGTCAAACACCTTGGTTAAAACACTCTGATCTTCAGGCGATAAAGCCCTATCAACATAAACAATTGCATTACTCAAATCTCCTCCTTTAATGAGGTTATTATCAAGTAACATTTTTAATTCATGAAGAAAAACGAAAGTGCGGCAACCAGCCACTTCAGTTTCAAAATCTTCAATATTATCTAATTGTGCGTGTTGAAATCCAAGAACAGGGCTATTGAAATCAATCATAACCTTTACTCGGTATGAGTCTGAAGGAACAGCTATGATTTCAACATTTCTTGAAGGATCGTTATAGAACACATTGGTTTTAAGCTCATAGTATTCGCGCTCAGCATCTTGTTCTTTGATACCAGCATCCTTCAAAGCTTCGATGAAGTAAGCTGCGCTACCATCCAAAATCGGAACCTCAGGTCCATTGACTTCAATGATTAGATTATCGATTTTCAGTCCTGCGGCAGCAGCAAGAGCATGTTCTACCGTAGCAATATGAACTCCATCTTTAGTCAGAGTAGTTCCTCGAGAAGTATCGGAAACATAATCAACATCTGCTGGAATTTCAGGATGAGAATCAATATCGACTCTTTTAAATCTGATACCTGTATTTTCATCAGCAGGTTTAAAAGTTAATTCAACTTGCAAACCGGTGTGCAATCCAACTCCTTTAAGCGAGCGTGATTCGGCGATAGTGTGTTGTTTATCAGACATTCTTACTTATTTTGAAGCTCTTTGATTATTTTTTCCAGCTCCTCTACCCTTGCGTTTAATTCAGGCAATTTCCTGAAACCAACATATGATTTTTTGTAATCTCCTATAAAGAATGCCGGAGACCCTTGAACTATTTCGCCTTCCTTAGTTATAGAAGTGCCAATGCCTGACTGAGCGGCAATTTTAACTTTATCGGCAATAACGAGGTGACCAACAATCCCAACTTGACCACCAATCATGCAAAACCTACCAATTTTAGTGGAGCCTGCAATACCTGTTTGCGCAGCAATAACAGTATGTTCACCAATCTCAACATTATGGGCTACCTGAATTAAGTTATCCAGTTTAACACCCTTTCTAATGATCGTAGAACCTAGCGTTGCTCTATCAATAGTTGTATTTGAGCCAATTTCAACATGATCTTCTATAATCACATTACCAATCTGAGCTACTTTTAAGTAATTACTATCATCTTGAGGGGCAAATCCAAAGCCATCCCCACCAATAACTACTCCCGCATGAATGCGGCAATCTTTACCTACTACGCAATCAGAATAAATCTTGACACCCGGAAATAAGAATGAATCATTTCCAATGGTAACATTGTCTCCAATATAAACCCCAGGATAAAGCTTAACTCGGTCGCCGATTACTGAATTTTCGCCGATGTAGACAAATGCTCCTATGTAAGTATTTTCTCCAATCTTAGCCGTTTCAGCAATTGTATGAGGATTTTCAAGCCCCTCCTTGCTCATGGAGATTTTATTGTAGGTATCGAGCAAAACTGCAAAGCTCTTATATGGGTCTTTTACTTTGATTAGATTAGCTGTAACCTCTCTTTCAGGAATAAATTGTTCATCAACAATTACCAAAGAAGCTTTAGTTGAATAAATGAATTCTTCATATTTCGGATTGGCCAGAAAAGTAAGTGAGCCGGGCTCTCCCTCTTCAATTTTAGCAAGGCGGTTCACCTTTACTTCAGGATCTCCTATAATACTGCCTTGCAGTAAATCAGCAATTTGTTGCGCGGTAAATTCCATGCGGATAGTTAATTGGATTCCAATTCTTTTGGATAACAGAAAAAATATTTTCGAGTTGATTCAGAGAGAACAGATAATCGCATCTGATCGGAAGCTTCACGTATGTCGAGTACTTCTCCATTTTTCAGCAATATGTTAATTTTCTCTTCACCAACTTTATATGCACTATTTGCTATTTGCCCCCCAAACACAAAATAAGCTGCCTCATCCTCAGTGTATCCTTTATTCATCCAAGCTTCTACAAGTGCTCTAGAATTAGCTTCCGGAAAAGGACGACTGTCGAGTCGTATTTTTAATAACCTCCGGTTGATAAGCCTTGAGCTTAATGCTGAAAGAATTTGATCGGGATGAGACATCCAGTCTTTGGCGGATGCAAATATATCATAATCATCTAAGAGGGCGAAACGCTCAGCAAGCTCCCTTCCATAAGATTTTTCTGGCAGCCTTAGCTTCGGATTTATAAACACTTCAAGCGATTTGGTAGCTGGGACAACAATTCCATTTTCAGCTAAATACATTGCTCTTCGGAGCATATTAACCAATAAATTTTCGGCCGATAGAACCGTCTTATGCAAATACACCTGCCAATACATCAACCTTCTGGCTAATAGAAATTTTTCAACACTGTAAATCCCCTTTTCTTCTACTACAAGCTCATCATCAACTACTTCCATCATTTTGATGATTCTGTCTGAGCCCACAGTCCCTTCAGCAACTCCCGTGTAAAAACTATCTCTGTTTAAATAATCAAGTCGGTCGACATCTAATTGGCTGGAAACCAGCTGATGTAAAAAGTGCTTTGGATGCTTTCCTGTGAAAATTGCTATGGCAGTATCTAGCTTTCCATCGAATTCTTTATTCAACTCTCGCATGAATAGCAATGACAACTTTTCGTGCTCTATCCCTTTAATTATAGAGTGTTCCAGAGCATGTGAGCATGGCCCGTGACCAATGTCATGAAGCAAAATGGCAATTTGAGCACCGAGGCTTTCCTCATATGAAATCTCATGTCCCTTTGAACGAAGTGAATCAATAGCAAGATTCATCAAATGCATCGCACCTAGAGCATGATGAAAGCGTGTATGCTGAGCTCCAGGATAAACATAATCTGTTAATCCAAGCTGTCTTATCCGCCGCAGGCGCTGAAACCAAGGATGCTCAATTAGATCAAATATAAGTTCATCGCTGATTGAAATAAACCCGTAAACAGG
Source organism: Bacteroidia bacterium (assembly GCA_040882555.1). Lineage (GTDB taxonomy): Bacteria > Bacteroidota > Bacteroidia > M30B66 > M30B66 > M30B66. Next base: position 10,861 of record JBBEBC010000112.1, on the reverse strand, counting down.
ATCATTAACAATCTTTTTTTTATTATGCGTAAGGTTCACCGGCAATATTTACAGGTTTTTGCGGTTTGAACTGATACATTTACCCCACAAAAACGAAGCAAAGATACATGGACAAGATTAACATCCTTTGGGCAGACGACGAAATTGAATTATTAAAGCCACATATTCTTTTCTTGAGAGAGAAAGGCTATGACGTTGAAACCGCTAATAGCGGCGATGATGCTCTCGATTTAGTAAGAGAAAACAATTTCGATATTGTATTCCTCGATGAAAATATGCCGGGAATTTCTGGACTTGAAACCTTAATCCAAATAAAGCAAATTAGTCAAAGCTTGCCAGTTGTCATGATAACCAAAAGCGAGGAGGAGCATATCATGGAAGATGCCATCGGCTCGCAAATATCTGATTACCTGATTAAACCAGTAAACCCCAACCAGATTTTACTTTCGCTCAAAAAAATATTAGAGAACAAAAGACTAATACGCGAAAAAACTTCAAGTGCTTATCAGCAGGAATTTCGCTCGATTGGGATGACGCTCAGTGATCGTCTTAGTTTTGAAGAATGGAAAGAAGTCTACCAAAAGCTTGTCTACTGGGAGCTTGAGCTTACTAAAAGTAAGGAAGATGGAATGGAGGAAATCCTGCGAATGCAGAAAACCGAAGCTAATACTCAGTTCTCAAAATATGTAGCGAACAATTACGAGGATTGGTTAAAAGGACAAGGCAATGATGCCCCTCTTCTATCACATACATTATTCAAGGATAAAATTGTTCCTGAAATTGATCAGCACCCAAGTACTTTTCTGATTCTCATCGATAATATGAGATACGATCAGTGGAAAGTGATGCAACCAATTATTTCTGAATACTTTAAGCTTGAAACTGAAGAAATGTATTGTTCAATTCTTCCAACGGCGACTCAATACGCTAGAAACTCATTCTTTTCAGGCTTGCTTCCATCAGAAATTGAGAAACGTTACCCAAAACATTGGTTAAATGATGAAGATGAGGGAGGAAAGAATTTGCATGAAGAATTCTTCATGGAAGAGCAATTAAAACGCTTAGGCAAGGATGTGAAAAGCTCATATACTAAGGTTACTAATCACCAAGCAGGTAAAAAACTGGCAGAAAATATTCCCAATCTTATGGGAAATAAGTTCAATGCCATAGTTTACAATTTTGTTGATATGCTATCCCATGCCCGAACTGAAATGGAAGTGATAAGAGAATTGGCTGACGATGAGAAAGCTTATCGCTCAATTACAGTTTCTTGGTTAGAGCACTCTCCGCTTATGGATATTCTTAAGCAGATTTCTCAGAAAAAAGCAAGACTTATTTTAACCACAGATCACGGTACTATTCGGGTTACAGAGCCAAGTAAAGTTATTGGCGACAGAAATACCAATACCAACTTAAGGTACAAACAAGGTAAAAACCTGAATTACGAGAAGAAGGATGTGTATGAGGTGAAGAATCCAGCTGATATTTATCTTCCTCGCCAGCATGTGAGCACAGCCTTCATTTTTGCTAAAGAAGACAAGTTTTTCGCTTATCCTAATAATTACAATTACTTTGTAAATTACTACCGAAATACCTTTCAACATGGAGGAATTTCATTAGAAGAGATGCTTATTCCTTATATCACAATGAGCGCAAAGTAATTTCATGAAGGTTTCTTTTGTTTGCAACAGCTTAGATGAATTGCCTGAAGCGGCTGAAATTTTAAGTTCTAACTTTAAAGACGAGTTAATTTTCGCCTTTTACGGCGGGATGGGTGCAGGAAAAACGACCTTCATACGTGAATTTTGCAAAGTATTAGGCTCACGTGATGCTGTAAGTTCACCTACTTATTCACTTGTAAACGAGTATCTTGACTCGGATGGAAATCCCATTTATCATTTTGATTTTTACCGAGTAAAATCTGTAGATGAAGGGTTGTCAATTGGATTTGACGATTACATCAATTCGAGATGCATATGCTTGATTGAGTGGCCTGAAAAGATTTTATCACTCCTGCCCTCTCGTTATGTGAAGGTTAGCATAAAAGCCAATGATGAGGTTAGGACTTTTGATATGGAAATCGTTTCCTTATAATTACCTTTAGATCGATTTTTGAATAAAGCAATATGACTGAAGATAGAAGGCCTCTATTGCAGTTTTCGCAAGGCTCGGTTTTATTACCCCAAGAAGCAATGCTTGAGGTGAAAAGAGGAACAACCTCTTTACAGATTGGAATTCCAAAGGAAACGTCATTCCAAGAGAAGAGAGTTTCTCTAGTCCCCGCCGCCGTTGCCCTTTTGGTAAACAACGGAAATAAGGTTACCGTTGAAACCGGTGCTGGAGCAAATTCAAATTATCAGGATAAAGATTATAGTGAAGCTGGTGCAAGCATTGCCTACAGCAGCGAACAGGTTTATCAGTGCGATATAGTTCTTAAAGTTGCTCCGCCTACTTTCGATGAGATTGAAATGATGAAGCCTAAGCAGAAACTTATTTCTGCATTGCAACTTACTGTTCAGCAAAAGAACTTCTTCAATCATCTAATTTCTAAAAAGATAACGGGTCTTGCTTTCGATTATATCAAAGACAGATCTGGCATTTATCCAGTTGTTCGTTCTATGAGCGAAATAGCTGGAAATACATCTATACTCATTGCTGCCGAGTATTTAAGTGCATCAAATAACGGTATTGGGATGATGCTTGGAGGCATTTCGGGTGTAGCTCCCACCGAAGTGGTTATTATTGGCGCAGGAACTGTTGGTGAGTTTGCAGCGAGGGCAGCTGTTGGTTTAGGAGCGCATATTAAAGTTTTTGATAATTCACTTTACCGATTAAGGAGAATTCAAAATGATTTGGGAACACGACTTTTTACTTCCATTATTGAGCCTCGTCAGCTGCAAGCTGCCTTAAAAACTGCTGATGTTGTTATTGGTGCCCTGCGGGCGAAGGAAGGACGAACTCCAATTGTGGTTACCGAAGAAATGGTGAGCAGCATGAAATTCGGCTCGGTGATAGTCGACATCTCTATTGATCAAGGAGGATGCTTTGAAACTTCCGAAGTCACCAACCATGCAAATCCCGTATTTAGAAAATATGGCGTAACGCATTACTGTGTGCCAAATATTGCCTCACGGGTTTCTCAAACAGCTTCTATGGCTTTGAGTAACATCTTTACTCCTATTCTATTAGACATGAGCGATAAAGGCGGCATTGACAACTACCTAAGAATGAATTCTGGAGTTAGAAATGGGGTGTACATCTATAATGGAATAATCACCCACAAATACATAGGTGAAACATACAATATTCCATACAAAAACTTGGATTTGCTCATTGCAGCAACTCAGTTCTAGGCTGAGTTGGAATTACCCAATAGGTCTGATTTTTTCACCTTCTAAAAGATCTGCTGAAAGTGGTTTAGTTAGGAATTTCAAAACTTCATCATATTGCATTGAGCGTTCAATATCTTTTGGATTGATTGAGGAAGTGAGAATATAAACAGGTGATCTTACTGGTAAATTCTTGTATTCTTCGAGAAAATCCCAACCATCAAAGCTTGGCATATTCAAGTCAATAAATATAAGTTTATTGCCCATCTTATCATTTTCTTCAAGGTAATTGAGCGCTTTGTTAGCGTGCACAAAACTCTTCACCTTAGCATCCACAAAGAGTAATCTAATTACTCTGGCATTAATGAAATTTATTACGTGATCATCATCAATTAGTATAACCTCCTCAAATTCTGTGAACTCCGACTTGCCAGCTTTAACAGAGTTATCTCTATTAAAGGTTAACTTATCATTCATCACTGAAATCAAAGAATTAATTTGAATCAAAGATTTATTTGCCTCCTTCATGAGGTACATCTCATCTTCTGAAGAGACTGATAATAAATTTATTACAGAGTGTAGCTTAGCATATTCATGCCTCAATTCGTGCGAAGTCATAAAAGACAAATCACTCATTGCATTTCTCATTCTCTCTTGGCTAGTAACATCGTGCATATAGATGTTAAACCCATCATTATCTTTAAGAATCGCAGAACTAATCCAAAGTTCTTGAGTGGAGAAATAAGAAACCTGACGCACTAATTCACTTTTCTTCTCCGCTTCTTTAATTGCATTGATCAGTTCTTGACCAACCATTTCAGGAAACACTGTCGTAAAGCCTTTTCCTTCAACATCCTCCGCCTTACAATTAAAAAGCTTATTCCACGCTGGATTCGAATATGTTATGCGTAAATCATTGTCAAGGGTTATATAACCGTCAATCAGTTTATCCCAAACTTCAACCAGTTTTTCTTTTAAAGCTCTTTCCTTTAATTGAAGCTTTTTATTCTCGGTTATATCCCTTGTGTAGATGCTAATTCCCTCATCGCTAGGATAAATATTTATGTTATACCATTGATCATTTGGCTCATAGTAATCTTCAATCCTTACCACCTCCTGTTTGTCGACACTTTTCATGTAAGCTTCGTAAAAACTACTTCCCTTAGCATTAGGAAATAATTCCCAAACATTTTTTCCAACATAATCTTCACCTTTCATCCCAAAAAACTCTTCCCAAGCTGAATTGGCATATTCAATCTCCCAATCATTATTTATAAAATGATACAAGTCGGTCATGCTCTCCCAAATATTCCTTGTCCTTTGAACCTCCTCCTTTAAAATTCTATTGTTTTGTTTCTCGGATGTTATATCACGCTCAAGTATGAATACTTGAGACATTGATTGGTAGCTAATTATACTCAATCTAGATTGATAATGCTTAATTAAACCATCCTCAGTTTTTACTGAGTATTCAAATGATTGCGCTGTGCCTTCTAGTGCAGTTTTATCAAACAATTCTGAGATAATAGGTTTAGCTTCACAAGGATAAATCTCAAGAAAATCCTCCATTTCTGTTAAAGCACCTAGATTCGAGAATGGGTGATTCGGCTTAAAATCATATTCAAGAATCTTTCGTTCAGCATTTATAATCATATAGGATTCAGGAAGCTGTTGCAGCAGACCTAACTGCTTTTCAAGGAAAGTTATTTCCTGTCCAATGCATAATATTCCAGATAACTCACCTTCCTCATCAATGTAAGCGGAAAACTCCCAATAAGTAAGATGAGAGATATTCTTAATTTTTGATGATGGCTTTCTTAAATAGCATGTTGCAATAGTTCCGGGAGTAGTTAAGCATTCACTAACTGCCTTTTTTAAAACAGGGTGATCCTCCTCACTGACTGTTTTCCATGATTCCAAGCCCACAAAATTATCATGCAAATACAAATACTGACAATTGAAAAAATCATTAACGTAAATATACTTGCCTTCAAGATCTGTTAAGCATACATAAATGGAACTAGATTTTTTAAGATAATAAGGTATATTCAAATCGTTGGGTGCTGATTTAGAAAAGTACAAAAAGAGTTCTTCAGAACGTATGAATTAATTGGAATATCAAATTATTCATGCTTTACAATAGGCCTATACTCTATATTTGCAGAATGGATTTTAAGCGAAGATTGAGGCTATTTATTTTTGGAATATTGCTGGGCAGTGGCGTTGTTTGGGCATTTCTTTTTAGAGGCAGAGACCTTCCCGCTTGGACTCCTGAAGGAAGAATTCTTGAAGCTTTGCAACAAAATCCTGTGAAAATTTCTTCTTTAGCAAAATGCAAATTGAGTTGTTTTGATATTTCCGATGAGGATATTCTGGAGGTGATTCGAACAGCGGATGTCAATTTTAGTGAAAGTAACATTCGTGATAAGGAGGTTCCAGAATACGTTCTTGAAGGCAAAGGCGTAAATGGAGACATGCATAAATTGCTTTTCAGATCAGAATACATGAGCTCATATCTTATGGATGTCTTACCAGAAGATGAAGGAAAAGACTGCAATTGTGGAAGATAACAGGCATTGTTTCAGAGAAAATTTAGATTTGCACCTAACGGTGGATGTGGTAACAAAAAGAGACCAAAAAACTGGTGCCTTAACCAGAGGTAGAATCAGGTGGTTTCTTACTTCAAAACCATATCACTCAAGAGGAATCAAAGTCATGCTCGAAGACAGGACAGTAGGAAGAGTGCAAAGAATTATTGACGAATCGATAGATGAGCGAAACACATAAATCTCCTGAAACATTTGTATTTCCTAACGGAATAAGGCTGATTCATCTTGAAGTAAGCAACGAAGTGGCTCATTTGGGCGTCTACATAAATGCTGGAAGCCGAGACGAACTCAATCATGAGTTTGGTCTTGCTCACTTTATTGAACATGCCATTTTCAAAGGCACCCAAAAAAGAAAGGCGTATCATATTCTAAGTAGAATGGAAGACGTTGGAGGCGAGCTCAATGCTTACACCAGTAAAGAGGAAACTTGCATTTACAGCAGCTTCCTTCATTCTCATTATAAAAGAGCTGCAGAACTTCTGGCCGACATAACGTTTCACTCTGTATTTCCTGAAAAAGAACTTGCTAAAGAAAAGACTGTAATTATTGATGAAATCAATTCTTATAAGGACAGTCCATCTGAAGAAATATTCGATCGTTTTGAAGATCAGATTTTTAAAGATCACTCTCTAGGTCATGACATACTCGGAACTCCTAAGCATCTCAAATCATTCGATCAGAAGAAGGTAGCTGACTTTATCAAAAGAACCTGGAATACCGACCAGATGGTTATTTCTTCGGTTGGAAAAATCAGCCTTAAAAAACTAATTCAAATCCTTCAGGCTACTTTCGGCGACATTCCTCCTAATCTTAGACAGTTCCGGAGACCTGAACCTGCAGATAGACCAGCTTCTCATTTTGAACATAAAAAGAAAGTGCACCAGTCCCACCTTATTATAGGTTCAAAGGCATACTCCATGCACAACAAAAAAAGAACGCCACTCATATTACTCAACAATTTGCTTGGTGGTCCCGGAATGAGCTCAAGATTAAATCTGAATATCAGAGAACGATACGGGTGGACTTATCATATTGAATCATCTTTTTCTATGTTCAGTGATTCGGGTATCTGGAATGTTTATCTCGGCACTGAAACCTCGTACATCGAAAAGTGTAATGATCTTGTTCATAAGGAACTTAAGAAACTAAGAGAATCTTCTTTAGGCATTTTACAGCTCCAACGAGCAAAAAATCAGCTCATAGGACAATTAGCTATTTCGCAAGAAAATAACATCTCTCTTATGCTAGGTTATGCTAAAACCTTTGCCATATTTAATAAGATAGATTCATTTAAGGATATTTGTAAAAAGATTGAAAATGTTAAGCCAGCTTCTTTACAGGATGTTGCAAATGAACTTTTCAACTCAGAAAACCTTTCATCACTGCTGTATTCAGGCAAATAATTGAAATTTATCAATTATAAATCGTGCTTTTTTGCATTTGAGGTTTTGATTCCCACCGAAGGTGTGTATTTTAGGCGGCTCAAATAAAAACTATGCATGTAGCTGTTGCCGGAAATATTGGTTCAGGTAAAACCACCCTTACATCACTGTTGTCGAAGCACTACAACTGGACTCCACACTTTGAAGATGCTGACGATAACCCCTATCTAAACGATTTTTATGAAGATATGCAACGTTGGTCCTTCAACTTGCAGATTTACTTCTTAAATAGTCGTTTTAGCCAAGTTAACGACATCCACAAAAGTGGAAAACAAGTCATTCAAGATAGGACGATATACGAAGACGCTTACATCTTTGCCCCTAATCTACATGCTATGGGTTTGATGACAACCCGTGATTTTGAGAACTATTTCACTCTCTTTAATCTGATGTCAAGTTTCATTGCTCCACCAGATTTACTTATTTATTTGAGAGCGAGTGTTCCAACATTAGTTAGTCAGATTCAAAAAAGAGGTCGTGAATATGAAAATTCAATTCGCCTTGACTACTTAAAGCGTCTTAACGAACGCTATGAAGCTTGGATCTCAAATTATACAGTTGGCAAATTGATGATTATTGATGTTGACGTGAATAAGTTCTCTGAGAATCCAGAGCACTTGGGTGAAATCATTAATCGTGTGGACGCTGAAATAAACGGACTTTTCTAAGAAGCTTTTCATAAAACAAGAAACCCTGCATTTCGATTGAATTGCAGGGTTTTTTATTTGTTTTTTCTCAGGCCTAGCCTGAAGACTTTATACAAGCATCATCACTGGATTCTCCAAGTAGGATTTTAAGGTTTTCAAGAATTCAGCACCTGCAACACCATCTACCACACGATGGTCACAACTTAATGTTACCTTCATGATATTTCCTGGAACAACAGCTCCGTTCTTTACAACTGGCTTTTGCTGAATACTTCCAACTGCAAGGATACATGCATCTGGTGTGTTGATGATAGCTGTAAACTCATCAATGTCAAACATCCCTAAGTTGCTGATTGTAAATGTATTCCCTTCCCAATCAGAAGGCTGAAGTTTCTTTGCTTTTGCTTTTCCAGCATACTCTTTCACTTCAACCGAAATCTGATGTAGACCTTTCTGATCTGCAAATCTAACAACCGGAACCAAAAGCCCTTCTTCAACTGAAATAGCAACTCCAATATGTATGTGTTGATTGGTTCGTATTTTATCTCCCATCCAAGCAGAATTAATCTTTGGATGCTTTCTCAAAGCCATTGCAGAAGCTTTCAATACAAAATCATTGTATGAAATTTTCACTTCTCCACTCGCGTTAATTGCAGTGCGTGAAGCAATGGCATTATCCATATCAATTTCAACCGTTAGGTAAAAATGCGGAGCAGTAAATTTGCTTTCAGAAAGGCGCTTAGCAATAGTTTTGCGCATTTGCGAAACTGGAGTTTCTGTGAAGCTTTCTTGTCCAGATGGAACAAATACCGGCGCAGAAGCAGCCGAAGTTCCGGGAACAAAATTCTCTACATCCTTCTTCACAATTCTTCCACCATCGCCGCTGCCAGAAACCTGTTGAATATCAATGCCTTTTTCTGAAGCTAGCCTCTTAGCCAATGGCGAAGCTTTTAGCCGTGAATCTTCGGCACTAGAACTTGATTGAGCAATTGGCTGCGAGCTTGAAGCAGGACTTTCTGAAGAGGAAACAGAACTTTCTGATGCGGAAGCAGAACTTTCTTTAGGCTCAGGAGCCTTCTCCTCCTTCTTTTCAGAACTCTCTGACTTTGCTCCTTCGAGTAATGACTTATAATCTTCGCCTTTATTACCCAAAATTGCAAGTACCGATTCTACAGGAGCAGCCTTTCCTTCTTCTACTCCAATATAAAGCAGAACTCCATCCTGAAAGGATTCAAAGTCCATCGTTGCTTTATCAGTTTCAATTTCAGCAAGTAAATCACCCGATTTAACCTGGTCTCCAACTTTTTTGTGCCATTTTGCAACAACACCTTCTTCCATGGTGTCGCTCAGCTTGGGCATTTTGACAATATCTGCCATCTCTATTTTCTTTTATTCGGGTTTAGTCTAGAATATATGGGTAATCTTCTTGAACATACACATCGCGGTAAAGTTCTGAAACATCTGGATATGGAGAATCTTCTGCAAATTGAACCGACTCTTCTACCGTAGCTTTAATCTTCTCGTCAATCGCTTCAATCTCTTTTTCAGTAATCCATTTGTTTGATTTCAAAGTAGCCAATACTTGCTCAATAGGATCTTTCTTTTTGTATTCTTCTACTTCTTCTTTCGTTCTGTACTTGCCAGGATCTGACATGGAATGACCTTTGAAACGGTATGTTTTTATTTCTAGTAGAGAAGGACCTTCACCCTTTCTAGCTCTATTCACAGCCCATTCGGTTGCATCATGTACATCTTCTACCTTCATGCCATCTACAGCTTTGCTCGGCATGTCGTATGAAAGACCAATTTTATATAATTCAAGCACATTGGTAGTTCTTTCAACAGAAGTTCCCATTGCATAATTATTATTCTCAATTACGAAAACTACGGGAAGCTTCCAAAGCATGGCCATGTTAAAGGCTTCATGTAAAGCACCTTGCCTTACTGCTCCGTCTCCCATGTAACAAATTGTCACATTATCATTTCCATTATACCTATCAGCAAATGCAATCCCAGCTCCCAAAGGAATTTGTGCACCTACAATGCCATGGCCACCAAAAAACTTATGTTCAGCTGAGAACATGTGCATTGAACCGCCCTTTCCCTTAGAACAACCAGTAATTTTTGCATATAATTCAGCCATAACAGCATTCGGGGAAACTCCTTTAGCTATTGGATGAACGTGATCACGATAAGCTGTAATCATATTATCGCTATCGCGGATAACACTCATTGTTCCAGCTACAACAGCTTCTTGTCCTATATAAAGGTGACAGAAACCCCTAATTTTTTGTTGAATGTAAAGCTGACCTGTTTTCTCCTCAAAACGCCGCCAAAGCAGCATTTCTTCATACCATTTAAGGTATTGTTCTTTTTTAAATTTAGGCTTTGCCATATTTGTTTTTTCTTGCGTGCGCAAATTTATAAGAAAGTATCATTCTACCACATTATTTGCGAAGAATGTGCTTATTTTCGTTTTAAATTATCTGCATTGAATGCAACTGGCAGGATATTTATCAATCCGTTAACCACATGAACGGATCCTTCTGACCCCATCATTAAGATCTCCATTGGTCGTTTACTCAGTTGCTCATATTCACTCATCACCTGTCGGCATGCACCGCATGGATAAACGGGTGTATCAACATTGAAATCACTTGAATGAGCCGAAATTGCAATTTTAAGGACTGCCTTTCCCGGGAAATTTGCCCCAGCTGCAAACAAGGCAGTTCGCTCAGCGCAAAGTCCTGATGGATAAGCAACATTCTCCTGGTTGTTACCTAAAACGATAGTTCCATCTTCTAATAGAACTGCAGCTCCCACATAAAAATGAG
>JBBEBC010000111.1:0-18519 GCA_040882555.1 Bacteroidia bacterium | reverse complement strand
ATGGTCAAGGAAACTTTGCCGGTTGGGAAGCTTCAATTACTTGTGTTCCATTTGTATCAGTTCCTGAATGTGTTGCATCCTCAAATCCTTTGAATAATAGTTTATCTGTTTCTTTAAATGCTCAGTTAAATTGGGTTGCGGGAGCAGGTGAACCAACAAGTTATGATGTGTATTTTGGCACTGACGCGAACCCTCCATTGGTTGCGTCAGGAGTTACAAACACATTCTATACTCCAATTATTCTTGATAATAGTACTACGTATTATTATCAAATTGTACCTTCAAACTCAAATGGAAGCGCAGAAAACTGCCCGATAAACCAATTCACTACTACTGCTGTAGCAAGCAACGTGGTAATTATGAGTGATGGTCAAGTTGACATTTGCGAAGGTTTCTTTTTTGATAGTGGAAATTCAAGTGGAGATTACAACTCAGATGAGAACTTTACATTAACTATAACACCAGATAGTCCTAATAGTGCTCTGGAAGTTGCATTCTCTGCAGTAGATATTGAAGAAGATTTCGATATTCTTCAAATTTATAGTGGAACAGGCACTACCGGTCTATTATTAGGTAGTTTAACTGGTTCTCTTCCAAATCCTCCAACTTTTACATCTGTTTCTCCTGATGGAGCATTAACATTTGTATTTACTTCGGATGATCAAGTGAATACCTCTGGTTGGTCTGCAACTCTTGCTTGCGTTGAGCCATTAACTGCCCCAGCTTGTGCAACGATTATTGCGCCACTTGATGGAGCAACTAATGTTCCTGTTTCAGGGGCGGTTGCTTCTTGGGAAGCTGGCAATGGGTCTCCGACCGCATATGATTTATTTTTTGGAACTGATGCTGGTAATTTAGCCTTAGTTGCTGATGATCAAGTAGAAACATTCTTTAATCTGCCTGATTTAGAGCCTGGTACTACTTATTTTTGGCAAGTTGTACCAAGTAATCTTGTAGGTTCTGCAGAAGATTGTGCAGTTGTTAGCTTTACAACTGCTGCTGAGCCAACAACTGTATGGGATATCATAGTAAATAGTGATGTACACACTACACTAGAAGACTTAGTGCTTCTAGCAGAACTAGATGGTGCACTTCAAGGACCTGGTCCACTTACTGTTTTCGCACCAACCGATGCTGCATTTGCATTGCTTCCACAAGAAGTTGTTGATGCTCTAATTGCTGATCCAACAGGTTTATTAGCTCAGGTTTTATTGTATCATGTTGTAGGTGATCTTTTCCTTAGTGACGATCTTACCGATGGGCTTGATATCGTAACACTTAATACAGGTAGTGTAACAGTAACAATCACACCAGAAGGAACATTCATTAATGATGCACAAGTTGTTGTAATTGATTTATTAGCGGATAACGGAGTTGTTCATGTAATTGATGCGGTTCTTGTTCCACAAGATGAACCAACAACTGTATGGGATATCATAGTAAATAGTGATGTACACACTACACTAGAAGACTTAGTGCTTCTAGCAGAACTAGATGGTGCACTTCAAGGACCTGGTCCACTTACTGTTTTCGCACCAACCGATGCTGCATTTGCATTGCTTCCACAAGAAGTTGTTGATGCTCTAATTGCTGATCCAACAGGTTTATTAGCTCAGGTTTTATTGTATCATGTTGTAGGTGATCTTTTCCTTAGTGACGATCTTACCGATGGGCTTGATATCGTAACACTTAATACAGGTAGTGTAACAGTAACAATCACACCAGAAGGAACATTCATTAATGATGCACAAGTTGTTGTAATTGATTTATTAGCGGATAATGGAGTTGTTCATGTAATTGATGCGGTATTAATTCCGCAAGAGGAGCCTAGCGAAATTTTAATGCAGAATGGCTCTTTAAGTCTATGTACAGGAACATTTACCGATGCAGGCGGATCTGCTAATCCTTATGCGAATGATGAAGAGTTTGTTTTAACGATTACTCCTGATCAAGTTGATAATGTTTTACAAGTAATATTTAGCGAATTTGCTGTCGAAGACCTATTTGATAACTTGGCTGTATATGATGGTAATTCAGTTGCAGCTCCTCTTATTGATAATTACACAGGCGACAATGTTCCTACTGTAATTACTTCAACGGCTGTTGACGGTTCACTAACATTTGAATTTACCTCAGATGGTAGTGTAAGTTTTGCTGGTTGGGTTGCTGCAATTAATTGCGTTAATCCAAATCAAGCACCAGATTGTGCAGTTGATCTTTCTCCCGCAGATTTATCTTCAGATATTTCCTCTTTACCAACTTTGTCATGGTCTAACGGCGGTGGAGTTGTTGTTGGATATGATGTATTCTTCGGTACAGACCCTGATAATTTAGATCAGGTTGCTACAGCTCAAACTGAAACAACTTTTAGTCCAGGTCAATTGGAATTAAATACTACCTATTATTGGTTGGTCGTTCCAATTGGTGGAAATACGGCTGCAGAAAATTGTGTAGCCGTTTCATTCACTACTACAAGTGCTACAGACATTTTAATGTCGAATGCTACAGTTACTACTTGTGATGCTAATTTCTTTGATTCGGGAGGTGCTGATGGCACTTATTCGTTAGAGGAAGATTTTACATTAACTATCTTCCCTGATCAAGTCGGAAATGCTATTCAGGTAACATTTAACTCTTTTGCAGTAGAATCAGATTGGGATGCTCTATATGTATATAACGGAGCTGATGTTAATGCTCCTATTATTGGAAGTGGTAACCCAGCAACTACTAGCGGTTTCCCTGCTGATGGATATTATGGAACTGATGTAATTGGTCCATTTACTTCTACTGATCCTTCCGGAGCTCTTACCTTTGTATTCCGCTCAGATGATTTCTTGACTTTAGCTGGTTGGGATGCTTCTGTAACTTGTGTTTCAACAGTTGAGTTACCAGGTTGTGCTGAGAATTTAAGTCCTTTAGATGGTTCTACAGATTTGAGTTTAGCAGGTCTTGAACTTTCTTGGTCAGCAGGTTCAGGAATAACTACAGGTTATGATGTATACTTCGGTACAGATGCTGATAATTTGGTTCTTGTTTCCGAAAATCAGTCAGAAACAACTTTCACACCTGACGCATTAGACTTAAATACAACCTATTTCTGGCAAGTTATTTCTCTAAATGAGAATGGCTCTGCAGAAGATTGTATTGTTAGCTCGTTTACGACTAGTTCTGTTGTTGATGTGCTTATGACCAATGGAATAGTTACCACATGTGATGCTAATTTCTTTGATTCGGGAGGAGCTGATGCTACTTATTCTTTAGATGAAGACTTTACTCTAACAATCTTCCCTGATAAAATCGGTAATGCAGTTCAGGTGACATTTAATTCTTTCAATGTTGAAGCTAATTGGGATGCACTATATGTTTTCAATGGCCCTGATGCTACTGCTCCAATTATTGGAAGTGGCAACCCTGCAACTACAAGTGGTTTCCCAGCGGATGGTTATTATGGCATAAATTTAATTGGTCCATTTACATCAACTGATCCATCAGGAGCCTTAACGTTTGTTTTCTTATCCGATGAGACAGTCACTACTGCCGGATGGAATGCTTCTATTGAATGTGTTTCAGCTGCGGAAGTTCCTGGTTGTATAGCAAGTGCTTTACCAGCTGATTTAGCTGTTGATTTTGATATTACAGGTCAATTAACTTGGGCTGCTGGTACTGGAATTACTCTTGGTTACGATGTTTATTTTGGAACAGATCCAGATAATCTTCCTTTAGTTTCTGAAGGTCAAGCAACAACTTCATTTGATCCAGGTCAATTAGATGTAAACACTACTTATTACTGGCAGGTAATTCCATTTAACGATAATGGGTCTGGTGTTGATTGCCCTGTTCTTAGTTTCACAACTGCTGAAGAAGTGAGTCTTGTTATCTTTAATGGAGAATTAACACTTTGTGAAGGTTCTTTATTCGATACAGGAGGAGCTAATGGAAGTTATGCGAATAATGAAAATATAACTTTAACTATTTTCCCTTCTACTCCTGGTGCATTTGTTCAACTTGACTTTGTGAGCTTTGCAACAGAGAATAATTTTGATGAATTAAATATTTTTAATGGAAATAGTGCTACAGGAACACCATTGGTATTAACTGGAAATGCTCTTCCACTTCCATTCGTTTCTACTGCCGCAGATGGCAGCGTTACACTTAACTTCTCTTCAGATGGGTCAGTGGTAGCTGCAGGATTCGAAATCAGTATTTCTTGCTTTGTTCCTGTTGAGCCTCCAACTTGTTCTATTAATTTATTACCAGTTGATGCTAATCCAGAAGCACCTTTAAATTCGGTTCTTAGTTGGACAGGAGTTGGTTTCCCAACCAGCTTTAATGTGTTATTTGGAACAGACCCTGATAATTTAGTTGAGATTGCTACAGGAATATCAGCGACAACTTTCAATCCGGGACCACTTGATGCTAATGTTACTTACTACTGGCAGATAGTTCCTATCAATGATATTGGATCAGTGACTGATTGTCCAGTACAGTCATTCACTACCGCTGGTTCAGCTGAAATCATTATGTCAAATGGAACAGAGACTACTTGTAGTGCTAATTTCTTTGATTCAGGATCTTCAACCGGAGATTATCAGCTTGATGAAGATTTTACATTCACAATCTTCCCCGATCAAGCGGGTAATTCGATAAGAGTTATTTTTAACTCATTCAACGTAGAAACAAATTGGGATGCATTATATGTATATAACGGACCAGATGCATCTTCTCCAATTTTCCCTAGTGGAAATCCTGGAACAGCTAGTGGTTTTCCAGCAGATGGCTGGTATGGAGCTAATGTAATAGGTCCATTCACATCAACTCATCCTTCAGGAGCTCTAACTTTTGTGTTTTTATCTGATGGTTCTGTTACTCTTCCAGGTTGGGATGCCACTGTAGAGTGCGTATCTACTGCTGATGTACCAGGTTGTGTTACAAATCCAATTCCGTTAGATGGAACTTTAGATATAAGTGCCACTTTGGTTAATCTTTCATGGGGCTTAGGTACAGGAATAGCACTTACTTATGATGTATACTTCGGTACTGATCCTGATAATCTTGTTCTTGTTTCTCCTGCTCAAATTGGAACATCTTTCAATCCAGGTCTTTTAGATTTGAGTACTACATACTATTGGCAAATTGTACCAAGCAATGATGCTGGTTCTGCAGAAGGTTGCCCAGTTTACTCTTTCACTACAGCTGGTTCAATTGACATTATTATGTCAAATGCAATATTTACAACTTGCGATGCTAATTTCTACGACTCAGGAAATATTGGTGGTAACTACCAAAATGGTGAAAATTTCACTTTAACAATTTTCCCTGATCAAGCAGGTAACTCAATTCAGGTAGCTTTTAACACATTCAATGTTGAGCCGAATTGGGATGCACTTTACATCTACAATGGACCAGATGCAACTTTCCCTATTATTCCTAGTGGAAACCCAGCAACCACAAGCGGTTTCCCTGCAAATGGTTGGTATGGAACAAACATAGCTCTAGGTCCTTTCACATCATCAGATGCTTCAGGAGCTTTAACTTTTGTTTTCCAATCAGATGGATCAGTGCAAAGACCAGGTTGGGATGCTACAGTATCTTGTATTGATGCTACACAACCTCCTGCGTGTATTGTATATACAGCTGGGCCAATTGATGGCGATGTTGATATATGTGTAAACGAAGCTCAGATTTCTTGGACACCAGGAGCTGGTTCTCCTGCAACCGCTTACGATGTTTATTTTGATTTTGGCGGAGGATTAATTCTTGTGTCAGATGATCAAGCTGGAACTTCATTTGATCCAGGTGTTCTTGAAGCAAATACAACCTATTCGTTCCAAGTAGTAGCTTCTAATTTAAATGGTGAAGCAGTTAATTGTCCTGTGATTACTTTCACAACAGGCACATGCTTGAACTATTGTGATGCTTCTGCTACAATATGTGATGAGTTTATTGCTGACGTTCAAATGGGCAACATCAACAATCCAACTGATTGTACTCCTGGTGGTTACAATGATTACACAGATCAGTCAACTGATGTTTATATCGGAACAGGCACTGGAATTACTGTAGTAAACGGATCATTACAGTGGCCACAAGATTTATTAGGAATATGGATTGACTGGAATCAGGATGGAACATTTGATGATCCTAATGAGACAATTACAGTTAACGGTTCTCCTGGAACTGGACCATATACTGCGAACATCGTTCCTCCAGTTGACGCTTTATTAGGGCCAACTGTGATGAGAATCAGAGTTACTTTTGGTGGGATATTAGACCCATGCGGTGTAACTACGTTTGGTGAAGTTGAAGACTATACGATCGTTGTTAATGAAGCATTAGCTTGTCCTTTCCCTAATAACATCCTAAATTCTGAAACTTCTACTACTTCTACTGTCATTACTTGGGATGAAGTAACTGATGCACTTGAGTATCAAATACGTTATCGCTTAGTTTCTGAAGATGAATCAGTAGCTACATGGACTACTCCTATTGTAATTCCTGCTCCTTTAACTTTCACTTTCCTTGAGAACTTGATTATTTGCGAGAATTATATTCTTCAGATTGGTTCTGTTTGTGAAGTAGGTGCTGATATAGTATTCTCTTCGAACTTGAGTTTTGGTACACGTTGTATTGAATGTGCTCCTGAATTCACTTTAGAAGGTGAAGATTGTGGCTCTGATGTTAATGGCGGTTGTAATTCTACGCCTACTGCATTTGGTCAGATAGTATGTGGAGAAACAATTTGTGCTACCTCATTCTTTGATGGAGCAACAAGAGACACAGACTGGTATAACTTTGATGTTACAGAAGAAGGAGTTTTCCAACTTCAAATTCTTGCCGAATTTAACGGTACATTATTATTTGCAGATGCATCTGATTGTGCTAACATCGTTATTCCAAGTCAGGCGAATTTCACAGCAGGTCAAAACTTCACTTTTGCTAGTACGTTGACACCTGGAACATGGACAGTGATTGTTCTTCCAATATTCGAACAAGCAATCTTTGGATGTAATGATTTCAATTCATATACAATTACATTGTCTTCTGGTGAAACTCAAATCGCTCCAACGGGAGATGTTTGTGAAACTACAGCAGCATTTAACCTCTTTGCAATTCCTGCAGGTGGTTCTTGGTCTGGTGATGGTATTACTGACTCTGCCAACGGTACATTTGACCCTAGTTCTGTAGGTGTTGGTAGCTATGTAGTTACATATACTCCAGAAGGAGCAGGTTGTTCAGTTGCTGATTCAATTACAATTGTTGTTGAGGAAGCTCCAGAAGCTGACTTTGTAGGTCTTGCTGCTAGCTATTGCCCTGGTGCAGGTGAAGTAGTTCTTACTGGAATCCCAGGAGGCGGTACTTTCTCTATTGAGCCTTCTGTTGCAGGCGCTATTGTTGGTAATGTATTCGTTCCTTCAGTTTGTGCACCTGGTTCATATGAAATCACTTATGTTGTTTCAGTTGGTTCAGGAACTTGCGCTGGTTCAATAACTCAGACCGTTGAAATTCTAGCTAGTCCAACTGCTACAATTGATGGACTTCCAGAGTCTGTATGTTCTCAGGATGCTGCGATAACGCTTTCAGGTACGCCTGCAGGTGGAGTATTCAGCGGTAATGGTGTAACAGGCGATTCATTTGATCCTTCTGCTTCGGGTACAGGAATGGTGATGATTACTTATACAATTACTGATGTAGCATTTGAATGCCCAGGTATTACAACTGCTACAATTCAGGTTAATCCTGCTCCTGTTGTTTCAATTGGAGGGATATCAGGCGATTACTGCTTAAGTTCTTCAGCTGTTACTATGCAAGGAATTCCTGCTCTTGGAACATTCTTCATCGACGATGTTGAATCTACAAACGGAGTTTTTGATCCTGCTGCAGCTGGTTTAGGTGCACACATCATTCGTTATGAATTTGATAATGGTACTTGTATTGGATCTAGTGAGATTACTATTAATGTTATTGATAACATTTCAATCTCATTCGCTGGAACTCCAACTGAAGCATGCTCTGAAGATGATCCATTCTTGATCCAGTCAACACCATCTGGTGCTACTTATTCAGGTTTAGGTGTTTTCGGAAGTACATTCAGCCCTAAAGTTGCCGGACCAGGCACACATGTTATCACTGCTAACTATACTAGCGGTAACTGTTCAGCTACTGGTACACATACGATAGTTGTAAATCCTTCACCAACAGCATCATTTACGTATAATGTTAACGGAGCAACAGTTGCTTTCAATAACTCTTCTACGAATGCTACTACTTACTCGTGGGATTTTGGAGATGGAGAAACTAGTACATCTACTAATCCAACTCACACGTACGCAACTAATGGTTCATATACAATTACATTAACTGCTTCGAACCCTGATTGTGGTAATTCAGTATTTACTGCTGAACTAGAGCTTTCAGTTGGTATTGGAAGTATTGAAGGTGTTGATATGATTCAGTTATTCCCTAACCCTACGGCCGGAATGATTAATCTAGTATTCAACTCTTTAAACCAACAATCATTTGAAGTTCGCATTACTGATGCAACTGGTAGATTGATGGAAGTTGATGCACTTACGAATTATGTAGGTAAATTCAATAAGCAATACGACTTATCTGATAAAGCTAAAGGAGTTTACTTCTTTACAATTACATCCGAAAAGGGATCTATCAATTTCAGAGTTGTTAGAGACTAATTCAGTAGTTAGCTTTTAAGCAAAAGGCGGTTAAGGAAAATTCCTTAACCGCCTTTTTTATTCAACCACATTTAAGCATAAAAAAAATCCGCAGAGCGAAAGCGCTCTGCGGATTTTTTCATTCTTAGTATACTCTATGTCATTATTTAAGCAATAGCTTGCTTGAGTGACTCGGCAATCTGATCAATTGAACCAACACCATTAATGATTTTTAATTTATTCTGCTTTTCAAAATACGATGCAACAGGAGCTGTTTTGGTATTGTACTCCTTGATTCTATTCTGAATGATTGTTTCATCTTTATCGTCATTCCTTCCAGAATCTTTTCCTCTCAATAGAAGTCTTTTTACCAGTTCTTGCTCTGGGACTTGAAGAGATAGCATGGCTGTAATGGATTCACCATATTCTTCAAGCAGAGAATCTAGTGCTTCAGCCTGAGGAATCGTTCTTGGAAATCCATCAAAAATAAATCCAGCAGCATGCTGATTAGATTTCAGTTTATTTCGAATCATTCCAATAACAACAGAATCCGGCACAAGATCACCTTTATCCATTAACGTTTTTGCTTGTAAGCCTAATTCTGTTCCTTGAGTAATTTCACCTCTTAACAAATCACCTGTTGAAAGATGGATAAGTTTATAATGATCAACTAGAAACTGAGATTGAGTTCCTTTCCCCGCGCCTGGCGGGCCAAATAATACAATGTTTAACATATCTTATTTTAATTGATAAATATTGGGAAGGTTTCTTCCTAATCCATTTAAATCAAGACCATAACCGACCACAAACTTTTCAGGAATTTCAAAACAAATATAATCTACTTTAATCTTCTCCTGAAGTGCTTCAGGTTTAAGAAGTAGAGTTGCAATTTCAATTTTAGCCGGATTCATTTCATGCAATTTTTTCAAAAGCATTTTCATAGTCAGTCCCGTATCTACAATATCCTCTAAAACGATTATGTGACGCCCTGCTATGTTTTCATTCAAACCTACCAGCTGCTTCACTTCACCCGAAGATGTTGTGCCTGTATAAGAAGAAAGCTTTACAAAGCTTAAATCACATTCAATGTTCACCTTTTTCAATAAGTCAGAGGTAAACATAAAGGCTCCATTTAAGACACTTAAAAATAAAGGCCGTGTATCCTTATGCTTGAGATTAATTGCTTCAGCAATGCGCTCAATCTCTTTATTTATATCTTCATCAGAAAGATATATTTCAAAGACTTTTCCTTCAATTTCTACTTTGTTTATCATCGGGTCGCCAAAAATAGGAATTTCTAAGGGGCAGATGGTATATTTGACCATGCCAAATTCAAATAATATTATTCCAACTATTGGTATTCTTGGTGGTGGGCAATTAGGAAGAATGCTAATTCAAGAAGGGCTGAACTGGAATTTACATATTTCCGTTCTTGATCCTGATGATCAATGCCCTTGTGCTGGAATTGCTTCTTCATTTCAAAAAGGGAGTTTTAAGGATTACCAGACAGTTCTTGAATTTGGTAGGAAAGTAGATATCTTAACGATTGAGATAGAGCAAGTTAATATTGAAGCTCTATATGTACTTGAGAAGGAAGGAGTAAAGATTTATCCTCAGCCAAATATTCTGGAGATGATAAAGGACAAAGGATTACAGAAAAAATTTTATAAGGAAAATAATATCCCAAGTTCAGATTTTTGCCTTATTGATTCAAAAGAGGAATTAGGAGACTTAGACGACTCTTGGTTTCCTTGCTTTCAAAAAGCTAGAAAAGATGGCTACGATGGAAGAGGGGTTCAGCTGCTGAAATCTAAAAGTGATTTATCTCTTGCCTTTGATGTCCCTTCGGTCATTGAGAAGAGGGTGGAAATGTTAACTGAATTCGCAATTATTGGCGCAGGCGATGGAAATGGTAATTGTACTGTTTTTCCTCCTGTTGATATGGAGTTTCACTCTGAAGCGAATCTAGTAGAGTTTTTAAGGATGCCAGCCGAAATAGACTCAAATCATATCCGATTTGCTGAACAGATTGTGAATTCAATTTTTCAAAATACCAAACTACAAGGTATACTCGCAGTTGAGTTTTTTCTAAACAAGGAAGGTGATGTTTTGGTGAATGAGATGGCTCCGCGCCCTCATAATTCTGGACATACTACCATTGAGGGTAATTATTGCAGTCAATTTGAGCAGCACCTTAGAGCTATTCTTGGCTGGAGCCAAGGAAGTACCAATACCATTAAGCCTGCTGTAATGATTAACTTGCTCGGAGAAGAAGGTTTTGAGGGTCCAGCTCATTATCAAGGACTTTCTGAGATATTGGCATATGAAGGTGTTTTTGTTCATCTTTACGGAAAAGCACTTACTAAACCTTTTAGAAAAATGGGCCACATCACTGTTTTGGGAGATACTTTAGAAAAAGCTAGAGATCTTGCTATTCAGATTAAATCTAAAATTAAAGTCATCAGTAAATAGTTTTAAGTATGAAGCCTTTGGTTAGCATAGTTATGGGGAGTAAAAGCGATTTAAGCATCATGCAGCAGGCTGCAGAACATCTTGAATTGCTTGAAGTTCCATTCGAGATGAATATCGTTTCTGCACATAGAACTCCAGATAGGATGTTTGATTATGCATCGAAAGCTCATAAGCGGGGAGTTAAAGTTATAATTGCTGGGGCAGGAGGAGCAGCTCATTTGCCAGGAATGATTGCCTCCTTAACAATATTGCCTGTTATTGGTGTACCTATTAAATCAAGTAACTCAATTGATGGTTGGGATTCAGTGCTTTCAATTCTTCAAATGCCTTCAGGTGTGCCTGTTGCAACAGTTGCATTAAATGGGGCTGCTAACGCAGGAATTCTTTCCGCTCAAATAATAGCTACTTCAGATACTAAAGTTGCTGCCAATCTGCAAAACTTTAAGGAAGCACTAAAGCAAAAAGTACTGAGTACTTCAAGCGACACATTTCTACAACATTCAAAGTTTCAAATCATTGATTCTATTTAATGCTCTACTAAAGTGTATTTGAAAAGATTCACGTATTTTCAACCTGATGAATAACATCTATTTTTTAATCGCATTTGCATTTTTAAGTCTTTCATTGTCAGCAGGTAATGATAACACTCCAATTGGAGCTAGAGCTGCAGGGCTTTCGAATGCTGCTGTTACTCTTTCTGATGTTTGGTCTGCCCATCATAATCAAGCAGGTTTAGGTTTTATTAAAGAGTTTTCAGCTGGTGCATATTATGAGAGCAGGTATTTGCTCCCTGAACTTGCTTTAGGTGGTGCAGTCATTGCCGCTCCACTTAAAAATAATAAAGGAACATTTGGATTTAGCTTTAGGAATTTCGGGTATCAGTTGTATAGTGAATCAAAGTTAGGTTTGGGTTTTGGTAGAGCATTAAATGATCAGCTAAGTATAGGTGTTCAATTGAATTATCATCAGGTTAGAATTGCCGATGTATATGGAAATAGAAGCGTTGTAACTGCCGAAGCTGGCATTCAATATAAAGTAGCGAATAAACTTACCCTTGGAGCCCATGTATTTAATCCTAATCGCTCTAAATTAACTGACCTTGATGCAGACAGACTTCCGGCAGTTATCAGATTGGGCCTTCAATATGAGTTTTCGAAAAGTTTGTTTCTAGTCGCAGAGACTGAAAAAGATACCTATAACCCTGCAGTTTTCAGAGGCGGTATAGAGTATCGAATTGCTGAAATATTTTATTTAAGAGCCGGTTTTAGTACAAATCCTTTTGCGAATTCTTTTGGTTTTGGACTCCTGCTTAAGAGGTTAAAGCTTGATTTTGCAGGCAATTTTCATCCTGTATTAGGTTTTACTCCTCAGACTTCCTTGACATATCAAATTTCAAAGTAAATGATCAAGAAGGTTTTCTTAATTACAGTATTAATCTACTTAAGTTCTTGGAATTTATTTTCTCAAGTAGTCGATGACCCTAGTAATCAAAATGTAATTGAGAAAAAGATTGAAAATCTAGCTGAAAATACAAGTGAGGATGTTGACTACACCAACATTCTTGAAAATTTAACTTTTTATCAAGAACATCCTCTCGAATTGAATACTGCCAGAGCGGACGAATTGGAGCTACTACTTCTACTTGATGACTTTCAAATAGCCAATTTAATAAAGCATCGTGAAAAGTATGGTAAGTTGCTGTCTGTATATGAACTGCAGGCAGTTGATGGCTTTGATTTGAATACTATCTCTATGCTTTTACCATATGTTAAAGTAAGTAGAGATTTAAATAGACTGAATATTTCAATCAAAGACGTTTTTAAATATGCTTCCAATGAGCTTTTCCTTCGTGTAACAGAGAATATAGAAGAGCAAAAAGGATTTTCACCCATCTCTGCCGAAGACCTTCAAAACAATCCTAATTCAAGATTCCTTGGAAGTCCGCAAAGAGTCTTTACTCGATATCGCTTTCGATACGGCACCCATGTAAGTGCTGGAATAACTGCTGAAAAAGATGCTGGTGAAGAGTTCTTTAGAGGAACCCAGAAGCAAGGCTTCGATTTTATGACCGCTCACTTTGCCTTAAGAAATATTGGTAAGCTGAAATCAGTAAATATTGGAGATTATCAGGCGCAGTTTGGTCAAGGGCTCACCTTTTGGTCTGGCTTTGCTTTTGGTAAAACTGCAGATGCAATGAATATCAAAAGAACAGGTCAAGGCTTAAGGCCATATACCTCAGTGAATGAGAATCTTTTTTTACGAGGAATTGGAACTACTTGGATTCTGGGAAGTTTTGAAGTAACGGCGTTTGGTTCTGACAAGAAAGTGAATTCAAATGGTGCAGCATTCGATACATTAAGTCAGGATTTGCAGTCTTTCTCAAGCTTTAACTTAAGTGGATTTCATAGAACGTTAACTGAAATTCAAGATAAGGCTAATCTTCGAGAGCAAATCTATGGAGGACATGTTGCTTTCAAAAAAAGGACTCTTGAGCTTGGCGTCACAGGAGTTAACTATAATTATAGTGCTAATTTACAGAGGAGTAATCAGCCATATAATGAATTTGAATTTCAAGGAAGAAAAAATACGAATCTAGGGTTTGACTACAATTATATATATCGAAACTTTAATCTGTTTGGAGAAGTCTCCCGAAGTTCAAATGGTTCATTTGCCACCACGCATGGGATGATAGCTAGCTTAGATCCCAATTTTTCTCTTTCAGTGCTTTACAGGAATTTTTCGCGGTCCTATCATGGCATTTATACAGCAGCAATAGGTGAGGCATCTAGAAATATTAATGAAAAAGGTATTTATCTGGGCTTTAAAGCACAGCCAATGAAGTATGTAACTGTTTCAGCTTACATTGATAGGTGGAACTTCCCGTGGATGAGATATTTAGTAGATGCGCCCGCTGGCGGATATGATGGTTTGATACAGGTCAATTATACTCCCTCCAAAACGGTAGATATGTATTTTAGATATCGTGATAGGAGCAGGGCCAGAAATGCTACAGGAATAGATCCAGTTATTGACTTTCCTATAGGTCAATTGCAGCAGAACTATAGATTTGATATATCTTATAAGATATCTCCATCTTTTAGGCTTAGAAATCGAATTGAAATCGTCAACTTTAATCAACCTAACCTAGATCCTCAAAGAGGATTTATGATACTTCAAGATATCGTTTATAAACCTTTAAGTAAGCCGATTTCTTTCTCATTTAGATATGCATTGTTTGATACCGACGGTTTCAATGCTAGAATCTATGCTTATGAGAATGATGTACTTTATTCATTTTCTATTCCAGCATATTCAGATAAGGGCTCAAGAACATATTTGACGGTGAAATATGATCTCACTCGCAAAATCGATGTGTGGTTCAGATACGCACAGTTCTTTTATGCTAATAGAAGTTCTACGGGTTCTGGTTTAACAGCCGTTGAAGGACCAACTAGATCAGATTACCGTGTTCAGGTAAGATTTAGTTTTTAAATGAGGCTGATTGCAAGGATACAAACTCCACCAATTCCTTAACATAGCTCTCGGAAAAGTTAAATTCTATTCCAGCATGATTATACAATTCAGGCAATGTATAGGTATAACCCTCTGCTAAGGCTTTTTCGTATTTAGTCAGTCCCGTTTTCGGGTCCATCTTATAATTTCTCCAAATACCAATAGCTCCTAATTGAGCAATTCCATATTCGAGATAGTAGAAAGGCACTTCGAACAGGTGCAGTTGTCTATGCCATGAGTAGCTTT
This sequence comes from Bacteroidia bacterium, assembly GCA_040882555.1. Lineage (GTDB taxonomy): Bacteria > Bacteroidota > Bacteroidia > M30B66 > M30B66 > M30B66. The sequence goes on along the minus strand of JBBEBC010000111.1, from coordinate 3,619 downwards.
CAAAATCAGGATATAGACTTTTGTCAATCACCTTGCCTGAAAACCTACGTGAAAGTTCTAGCCACTTATTTTTCCTGTCTTCACGAGAATGTGAAGGATGAGTGTAAATCCAATGTTGAAAAGCATCAATGCAAGCTATCCAAGGAAGAATGGTCAAGATTTTTTCAAGCTGATATCGTTTAGCTCTGTTTAGTTCATCTTCATCTTTAAAGAATACTTCCCAATGCTCCATTGAAATCAACTCCATGGCCATGGAAGCCACTTCTGCAATTTCTGAAGGAGTTTCTTTAAAACCATTCAACTCTAGGTCTTTACTAAGCCAAGAATGTATTGCATGTCCTCCTTCATGCATCATAGTAACCATATCTCTTAAAGAGCCGGTTGCGTGCATAAATATGAAAGGAAGTGAAGTTTTGTGTAATGGGTAATTATAACCTCCTGGAGCTTTACCAATTCTTGAATCAAGATCAAGGTGACCTTTTTGATTCATCAATTCTATAACATCGCCGTAAGAATCATTCACTTTCCTGAAACAGGCAATTGTCTTATCAATTAACTCTTCTGAATTCTTGAATGGACTTAATGGAGATTTTTTATCAACATCAATTTCTGTATCCCAAGGATAAAGATTATCGTAGCCTAGTTTTTCTAGTCTAAGAGAATCATATTGATCTATTAAAGGAACGATGTACTTCTCAATTGACGTGTGAAATAATTCACAGTCTTCGACAGTGTAATCAAAGCGGCCAAGGGCTGCAAACATGTAATCTCTGTAATTCTCAAAACCAGCATTCAATGCCACTTGATGCCTTAGTTGAATCATTTTATCAAACAGAGCTTCGAGTTCTTCCCGATCTTCAGCTCTTCGGAAATTTATTTTTTCATAAATCTCCTTTCTCAATTCTCTGTTTTCTGATTTAAGCAGGTTGGCAGCCTTTTGGAATGTCATTGATTCTCCATTAACTTCAATTGACATTTTGCCTGTAATCCTACCATACTCATTTGAGAGTAATTGGAGTTCGGTTAAAATAGGAACATTCTCCTGTCTGAAAAGAGCAACTTCTGTAGATATTCCGCGAAGGAATACTATATACGAGCTCTCATTTAGTTCTTTGGTGAAGGGGTTCTCGAGCAGCTTTCGGTTGAGCCTGTCGTTAAATTCAGATAGTTTAGGTTCTATTTCATTGATAAAGAACTCTAAATTCTCTCTATAAACCTCGTTAGAAGTGTCGCATGTCTGATGAATGTATCTCCAGCCTAAGTTTTCTTGTAACAAGCCATCGAGTGTACTTCTGTCTTTTAGCCATAATTTCAGGCTTTCAACATCTGCTATTACTCTTTTATCTAACTCTGTTAGAAATGGTTCTATACTTTCCCAGGAATTGGGAATGAAATCATTTGGAAGAAATACTTTCTTTTCAGCCGCGCTTTCCAACATTTCTAGCCTCCTGTTTTTCTTACTGTTGTAGTTTTTGCCATTCCTTTTGAACTCACCTTAGCGCCTGTGTTTTTTGGAGCAGACTTAGCTTTTGGAGCCGCTTTAGCTTTGGTGGTTTTTTCAAGAGTGGAAGCGTTTTCTTCGCTTGATTCTTCCTTTTCTGGAGTAGCTTCTAGAAGACCTTTTTCCTCCAAAATCTGAAACCAAGTAAATACTTTCTTCATATCGCTTAAGTAGACTCTCTCCGAATCAAATTGAGGAATCAATTCAGCAAACCTGCTTGAAATTTCAGCATTTGTTGCTTTTGAAGTGGGTAGTGAAGAAGCATCAGCTTTTTTAACAGCAGAGAAGACCTCTTTTAGAGGAATGTCATCTTGTTGACCATAGATACTAATATCTTCCAATGCACTTATTTTGTGGGAAGAGAAAACAGGCAACCTTTTACCATCAAGTAAACTTTCAATCATTAGCCCGTTTCGAGTTTGTGTGATCACTTTAAAAAGTCCACCCATTCCTGAAACCGAAATAATACCAGTTAAATCCATATTCAATTAATTTGTGCAAACGTAATTCAAATTGTGGTTTTCTCAAGAATTTCTTAATTCTTTACTGACGCAATCACAAGCTTTGTGACTTCATTTCTATATCCATCGTTAAGATGAAGAAAGTAAACTCCTGCTTTCACGTGTGTGGGAATATTAATTATTTTATTCTGAGATTGAAGATTTCCATTCAGAATCGACTTTCCACTTATGTCTTTTAATGAATAAATTAAATTTGATTCTGAACCTCCCGATACATAGACTAATTCAGTAGCTGGATTAGGAAACACGAGTAATTTACTTTTTTTGTCCGAAATCAAATCCCCCGACAGGGGCAAAGCAACTTGATTATAGAAAATCCTAGCGTTCGAAGCATTTTCAAAAAGCTGATTTATTGATTTTGATAAATGAAAAGCGAAAGCAATTCTTACCTGTTCACCTGCTGGTAAGGAAAACGGACCTGAAGAAGTCACGGTTATAATGTCAGTTCCGTCTCCATCAATGCCAGCATCTGGTTGAGAAGTCGACAAAGAGAGATATTTCTCTTCTACTGAAAATCCATCATTTAAATTCAATCCTCCATTTCCACCTGAAACATTTGAAATAGCATGAGCTATAGCAGGACTGTTGCCAAGCACTTGAACACCTGCAAATACAGAATCGTTTTGATGCTCGTAGGTATAGCTCAGTTTTAAGGCACTCAAATAAGAGGCTTTGTTCTTACTATAGTCGCCCAAATCCCAATCGCTAAAGATACCTGAATAGCAAGAGTCAAAATCTATAGTAGACTCGTTAAAGAACTCATATTCAACAATGAAGAAGTCCCGGTTAGGATTCAAGCTGTCTGCAATAACCCTTTGCCTAACATAAATAGGAGCAGATGCTTCCTGACTCCTCATCGACGCTCTGAATTGAACAGTGCTTTGATTGAAAGGCGCAACTCTCATAAACCTCTCTGTTGCATTCCACTCATTAACATTTCCAGTGTTGCCTCGTATTCCGTCAATTACTGTGAAACGGTCTGTTGCCATCATCAATCCACCCTCAAACAAAAGATTCTCTGCATCCTGAAAACGTAGTCCAAGGCCTTTGAGATATTGATCGCCCGTTGGTCCAATTTGACCACTTGCACCAACACTTGCGTATACATTGTTATGTCTTAGGTTGATAAATGATGCGTTTATCTTTAAAGGAAAGGTCTGATGTTGAATATTTTCATCTGCATTGATATTAATCCTAAGTCTGGCAATCTCATTAAAGGAAACTGCTTCAAGAATAAGCACTTGAAAAGGTTCATTTGAGATATCCCTAGTTTCAAGACTCTCCATTGAACCAAGGTTGCGGTTGGGATTTATTACTTGTAGGTTGTCAGTTAAGCTTTCTATAGTAACGGCGACATTATTAGCAGGAGATAAATAATTAATGAATGTTCCTGAAAGGATTAGCGTATCGCCTGGTAAAAATAATTGATCAGCATTGTCGCTTATCTCCGGCTCAACTAGAACAATAGCAGGAGAATTAGTTTCTGATAGTGCACGAAATAAGTTAACTCTCCCTGAACCAAGTTTATCAAGATAAGCCTGATTACCGGGAAGTAAATCCACAGTATCCGAAGTAGTCTTAAGTTGATACAATATTT
>JBBEBC010000110.1:16092-18730 GCA_040882555.1 Bacteroidia bacterium | reverse complement strand
TTTGGTCAAGGTGAATCAGCAAGAATTGATAGAGAGGATGAAATTGAGTATCGAATCCGGTTTCAAAACACGGGAAGCGATACTGCCTTTGCTGTAGTTATTGTAGATACACTAAGTGAGTTATTAGATGTTGAAAGTTTAAGGTTCACAGGCAATTCACATGATTACTCGTATGAAATAATTGATCGTGTTTTAACAGTAACGTTTAACCCAATCATACTTCCCGACAGTACGACAAACCTAGAAGAAAGCATCGGTTATATAAGGTTTGCCATAAAACAAAATGAGGACAATCCAAATAATTATGTCGTAGCGAATTTTGCTGACATTTATTTTGATTTTAATCCACCAATTAGGACGAATACAGAAATAAGAACAATTGGGGAAGTTGCTTTAAATAATTCTGAATTGCTTTCAACAGACAGGTTAAAGGTATTTCCGGTGCCAGCTTCAGAGTATGTTCAAGTTCAGCTACCAATTGAAACGAATGAAGAATTTAATCTAACAGTTTATGATTTGAGCGGGAGGACAATTAAATTTATTCAGGTAAATTCAAACCTTAGCTCAATAAATATTTCAAATCTTAATTCAGGAATATATTTTATTGAAGCCAATACAATTTCAGGTAAAACATTCACAAATAAGTTCATTGTTCAACACAATTAATTATTGGTTAAGGTAGGATGCTGTTATTCTCTGAATTGAGCATATTGATTTATTTCATTAAAGGATTAACATGAAAAGACAAGTAAATCGACGTCAATTTTTAAGAAATACTTCTCTGGCAGGACTTGGTGTAGGAGTTTTGGTGAATAATTCAGTTTCAGCGAATCCTGAAGGCACAGAATTATGCAATAAAACAACCTTAGATTATTACGGACAAGGACCTTTTTACACTCCAAATGCTCCCATAATTTCAGAAGGACTATTAGTTTCGGAGAATGAGCCTGGTGAGAGATTAATTATCTCAGGAAGAGTATATAATCTAGATTGCACGGAGGTAATTCCCAATGCTGTAATAGATATCTGGCATGCAGATGATGCTGGAGCATATGACAATTCAGGTTTTAATTTGCGAGGAAAAGTAACTTCAAACAGTGAAGGCTTTTATTTATTTGAAACTATCAAGCCTGGGAAGTATTTAAATGGGTCGTCTTTTAGACCATCTCATATCCACCTAAAAATAACACCTCCCGGATTCAGTGATTTGACTACTCAACTTTATTTCACTGGTGATTCTGACATTCCTGGAGACGCAGCAGCATCTATTACAAGCGGAAATTTTGATGCAACGTCCCGCATCATTCAACTAACCACAAATGAAGATGGCAAGCTAGAAGGAGTTTGGGATATTGTTCTGAATGGTGAAGGAGTTATTGCATCAAATGATATGCATCTTAACCAAGGCATGATTTATTCTGTTTCACCAAATCCAATATCAGAGTTAGTTTCTATAAATTTTGGCGTATTCAGAGCATCAAAAGTAAGCCTGAAAGTATTTAATCTAGCAGGAGTATTGGTCGCAGATATTGATAGTTTAGACCTAAGTCCAGAAAAATACACAGTTGACTGGAAGCCATCACCAGACCTTCCTTCAGGTAATTATTTCATAATTTTAACTCTGGATAACCTTCAAGTTCATTACTTGAAAATCCTGAAAAGTCCAACGCTAAGAAGCTATTAATGCTAACTTATTAATTGTGAGCGGGTTTCAGAACTCTAATTTGAATTACGTCCACGAAGAAGGCAAATGCCATTGAAAAGTAAATATATCCTTTAGGAATTTCCACATGAAATCCTTCGGCTAATAAAGCCATTCCTATCATCATCAGAAAACAAAGGGCAAGAATTTTAAAGGAAGGATGCTTTCTTATAAAGTTACTTATTGGTCCTGAAGCAAGCAGCATGATTCCAACAGTAACAATAATTGCTACATACATAATCCAAAGTTCATTAACCATTCCAACTGCAGTGATAATTGAATCAATAGAAAACACTAAATCTAATATGATTATTTCACCTAATAATTTTGAAAAAGTAGCTTTCTTAATATTTGCTCCAAGCTCCTCTTTTGATTGCTCAGTCTTGTGGTAAATCTCTCTTGTACTCTTGTATAGTAGAAATAAACCACCGACTATCAATATGAGGCTTTTACCACTAAAATCGATTTCAAATATTGTAAATAGAGTTGAATCCAGCTTTAAAATCCAAGAGATAAAAGCTAACAGAATTAGCCTCATTATCATCGCTAATCCAAGGCCCCAATAGCGTAATTTATTGCGACTTTCTTCTGGCAACTTATCAGCTAGAATGGAAATAAATATAATGTTATCAATTCCAAGAATTACCTCTAAAACGATAAGTGAAATTAATGGTATAAGAAATTCCATAATAAAATATATAATGTGATTTAGGCTGTTTTAAATTCTGAATTGAAATGGAATTTTAATTTCGGAAAATCCTGAATCATCGTATTTAACATCCATGATGAATCCGCTAGAAATACATAATTCCCTTCTTTGTCTTTAGCTAGTTGGTGTTCACGATATTTTGCAAAAGCATCAAATTCAACTTGATCATCAAAAGTTATCCAACAGGCTTTATAAACATTTAACTGCCTGAATGAAGCTGAAGCACC
>JBBEBC010000110.1:0-15992 GCA_040882555.1 Bacteroidia bacterium | reverse complement strand
AAGTTATCCAACAGGCTTTATAAACATTTAACTGCCTGAATGAAGCTGAAGCACCATATTCATGCTTTAAACGATGCTGAATTACTTCAAATTGCAGCTCTCCTACTGTCCCAATTATCTTGCGATTGCCTTGTTGTTGAGTAAATAGCTGTGCAACTCCTTCTTCCGTTAATTGCTGAACTCCTTTATCAAGTTGCTTAGATTTCATTGGATCATCATTGATCACTTCCTTGAATATTTCAGGAGAAAAGCTTGGAATACCTTTAAACATAAAATCTTCTCCTTCTGTAAGAGTATCACCAATTTTAAAATTCCCAGTATCATACAATCCAATTACATCACCTGGAAAAGCTTCTTCAATAATATTTTTTTCTTGAGCCAAAAAAGTGGCTGGAGAACTGTATCGAAAATCTTTATTTAAACGAACATGATGGAAGAATTTATTTCTTTCAAATTTGCCTGAGCATACCCTCAAAAAAGCGATTCTGTCGCGGTGTCTTGGATCAATATTCGCATGAATTTTAAACACAAAACCACTGAATTTTGCTTCATTTGGCTCAATAACACGCTTATCAGCTTTCCTTGGTCTTGGCGATGGCGCTAGACGAATAAATGTGTCTAATAATTCTTGTACACCGAAATTATTAACCGCTGATCCAAAAAAGACTGGAGCTATATGACCGCCTCTATATTCATTATTATCGAATTTATCATAAACTCCTTCAATAAGCTCGATATCCTCACGTAGTTGATCTGCGTCTTTTTTCCCTACCTGCTTATCTAAAACTGGGTCATTTAAATCCTTAATATTTAGTTTATCAGATTCAATTTTAGTTTTATTGGGATTAAATAAATCAAGTGACTTATCAAATAAATTGTAAACTCCCTTAAATGTAGCCCCAATGCTTATTGGCCAACTTAATGGCCTAACTTTTATATTAAGTTTCTCCTCTAATTCATCTAATAAATCGAAGGGATTCTGCCCTTCTCTATCCATTTTATTTATAAAGACAATCACAGGAGTATCTCTCATTCTACAAACCTCCATTAGCTTTTCGGTTTGTTCCTCTACACCTTTTACGCAATCTATAACAAGAATAACGCTATCTACTGCTGTAAGTGTTCTGTAAGTATCTTCTGCAAAATCCTTGTGACCCGGTGTATCAAGAAGATTAATTAATACGTCTTTGTATTTAAAATTCATGACGGAGGTAGCCACTGAAATTCCTCTTTGCTTCTCAATTTCCATAAAATCGGAAGCAGCTGTATTTTTAATCTTATTGGACTTAACAGCACCAGCAGTCTGAATTGCACCACCAAAGAGAAGTAATTTCTCAGTTAATGTAGTTTTTCCGGCATCCGGGTGAGAAATAATGGCAAAAGTGCGTCGTTTGCTTATTTCTTCTTCAATTTTACTCATAATGGTTTACAAGCCGCAAAAGTAGGCATTACTTTCGGCTTATTTCATTCTGAGAATTTTGATTTCAGTCCTTCGATTAATCTGACGACCCTCATTGGTATCATTGCTTGCTATAGGCTGTCTAAATGATCGCCCATAGGCACCAATTCTTTTGGGACTAATTCCATTTCTTACTAAATATTCTTTCACCACATTGGCTCTATTCTCTGATAACTTTTGATTGTAATCATTTGTTCCAACATTATCTGTATGTCCAGAAATTTCAATAGACATATCTGGATAACGCTTCATCATATTTAGGAGCGTACTCAATGATCTAAATGATGAAGGTCTTAAGGTGGCTTTATCGAAATCAAAGAAGATGTTATTGAGTACCATTTTAGCACCCTTCTCTGCCTTTATTAAAGGTATATCCTCTGTTATTTCAAATTTAGTTGGCTCATTTGGAATATGAATTTGTGAGGTATATGTCATGTAACCATCCATATTAACTACCATCGTGTGGAGAGCTCCATTAAAGACAACACAGTCGTAATTGCCATTTTTTTGATAAACTATAACAGGTTGCCCACCATACTCAGTTATTTCCATCTGAGCTTTCAGCTCTTTTCCTGTTGTTGCATCATAAACCTTTCCCTTTAATACAGACATCCTTGAACGATCAAGTCGCGTTAATTTGAAGTCCTTATTTAATTCAGCTCCTTTTTTAACATCAGCCATGCTAAGGCTATCAATACCAAGAGCATACCCATTTGATTTTACATTCACCAAATAATCCCGCCCAGGCGGTAAAACTATATTGTACTTTCCCGTTTTATCTGTAATACTTCCCTTTACTACTTCTCCTGTTTGAGAGTCCAGAAACTCAACTTCTCCTTTGAGTGATATCTTTGAATCAACATCTGCAAAAGAACCTGAAACGTTAACCTGAGGGTTCATTCCTAATTCAATATTCCTCATCACCACTTGACTTCCTGCATCGTAAGGAATTTCTAGCACTTCAGTGTAAGGAAGATATTTTGTTGAACTAACTGTTATCTTGTAGGTTTTGCCTGCCGGCAGATTAGCAATTGTTTCACCTTCTACTGTATTTCTGCTAACAACCACATTGCCAGTTTCTACATCAACAATTTCAATTGTGGCGATGAAGTTTTTTGTTTGACTCGAATCGCTCACGTTAAACTGAAGTGAACTGAGCATTTCCATATCATCGAGGAAATTCATCACATAAATATCCTTATCACCATAACCCTCTTCCCGATAGGAAGCAAAATATGCTCTTCGACCATCTTTAGTCAAAACAAAAAACACATCGTCTTCAGGAGAATTTATCGGGTATCCAAGATTGATCGGTTCTGAGAAAATACTTCCATCCCACTCTGTTTTGAAAATATCAAAGCCTCCCATCGAATTGAGCCCTTTAGATGAAAAGTAAAGCGTTCTGCCATCTGGATGAAAAAACACACCATCTTCATCGTATGAAGTATTTATAACATCTCCAGCATTTCTAATATTTAAAAATTTGCCATCTTCAGTTATATCAGCAATATAAATATCCTTACCTCCAAAACTTCCTTCATCATCTCTGTTAGAAATAAAAAGCAAGTGTTTCCCGTCTGCTGAATAAGTAGCGTGATTTTCATATTCACGTGTGTTTATTTCTTTTATTGCTTCAGGCTCAGACCATTCTATTCCTTTGAGTTCTGATTGATATATATCTCCTCCATTTCGAGTTCTATATACTAACAACTTCTTTCCATCAGAAGAAAGGTTTATAGATGCATCATGTTCCTCATTATTAATCGGATTACCAATATTTTTAGCGGGAAGCCATTCATTATCAACCTTATAGGTAATGTAAATATCTTCGAAAAATGTTGAATCGATTGGATCAACCATTCCACCAGTTGTTCCTTCCCTTCTTGAGGTAAAAATTAATTTATCTTCATCAGAATTAATTACTGGTGCATAATCTGCAAATTTAGAATTCACGCCGGGACCAAGATTATCTATTCTCACTCTTACTGGTTGCTTTACCAATATTTTTCCTGACTCGCATTCAAGAATGTATTTCTCTACTTCCTTTATTTTAAGCGTATCAGCTTGGGTGGAAGAAATCTCAATAAATTCAGAATAAACACGAATAGCTTGGTCAAACTCAAGATTGTAATGATATGCTTTACCGAGTGAAATCAAAAACTGACTACCAAGACTAGGATTAAGCCTTTGAGCCCTCTGTAAATATGGAAGCGCTTTAAGTCTATCAACCTGAAGGTTAAGATAACAAAGTCCTATTTGATAATTAAGATCTGCATTGTCGGGGTTAAAAGACTGAGCCGCTAAATAATTCTCAAGTGCTTGCGGGAAATAAACTGGCCCTCTCAGAAAATAATAGTCGCCTTTTTTATATTGATCAAAAGCTTTTTTAAAATCAGATGTCCTACCCTCGAAGTTTTTCTCACGAAATTCAACATTGCTAACCTGAGCATTTAAAAACATCGGTAATACAAGCAATATTGAGCAAAGGAAGTACTTAGAATGATAAACAATTGCTCCTAACATGAACTTATTTTAATTTATTGAATGACGAAAATAATTCTATTCTAAAGAATAGCTATCAGTTTATTTGTGCAATTGACTTTGTTTTACAAACATAAAAATGTTGATTGCGATAAAAAGACGCTTTAGTTCAATAGTTTAATCCAATTTTTTATAAGCATGTCACCATCTGGACTTAAAACTGATTCAGGATGAAATTGAACCGCCCAAACAGGTTTTGCCATGTGTTTAAAGGAAATAATTCTATGCTCATCATCTGATGATGTGATAGTTAAAACTGAAGGGAAATTACTTTCTTTAACTGACCATGAATGGTAACTGCCTGCTTCAAATTCAGGCTTAAAGTGCTCAAACATTCCAAATTCATCCCTATTTATTGCTTTTCTAGCTATGCCATGATAAGCTTGTTCTTGCCTATAAAGTTCGGCTCCAAAAGACTGAGCAATGGCTTGATGCCCAAGGCAAACTCCTAGAACTACCTTGCTACTACATGCATGAGAAACTAAACTTAATAAATTAACTATTTCTGAAGGAAGTCCCGGTCCCGGTGAAAAAATAACACCATCATAATCATCAATCACAGAAACAGTGCACTCATTTACGCGAATTACATCCGGCAAAATGCCTGTGACAAACTCAATTCTATGCATCAAATTATATGTGAAAGAATCGAAACAATCTACCAATAATAACTTTCTAAGCATGATTTTTCCGATTTTTGGAACAAGCTGAAGGAAATTTATGCAATTTTACATCTTTCATGCGCCACCACCTAACTCTAATACGTGCGATTATAGTTCTTGTCCTTTGCTCTGAGCAAGTTTTAATTGCTCAAGAAAATGAGCGTCCATTATTTACGAATGAACTACATTTTAATCTTGCTGCGCAGTTAGGAGGTCTCTCTTTTACAGGCGATGCGGGAAATTCGAAGTTTTCCTCAAACCAAAGATCCGTAGCATTAGAACCCGCGTTAGAATATAAATCTTGGCGATTTTCTCTGCCTTTAAGATTAGGGAAAGTGAATTGGTTAGATCAGGGAGAGTTTTCAGGTTCTAATTTCCAAAACACCTTTGCAGGTGGAGATTTAAGAATGTCTTATAGATTATTTGGTGACCCAAGAAAGATTTCTCCATTTTTTGGAATTGGTGTTGGGACTTTTATCTATTCAGTTAATTCCGACCTGTTAGATGGTCAAGGCAATTCCTATTTTTTATGGTCAGATGGTACCTTAAGAAATTTAGCGGAGAGTCCAGAATCTTATCAAAATTCTACAATTCTTAAAAGAGATTATAATTACGAAACAAACTTAATTAGCCAACAAAGAATACTTTATTATCCTTTGAACTTTGGCGTTTCCAGTCCCTTAAATAATAGCTTTAAAGTTCAAGTTCTATATACCTATTACTTGCTTCAGGGCGATAATTTTGATGCCAATATTGATGATGGTGGCTGGGATAAACTATCTGGAATTGAAGTAGGGATATCTTACACTTTTGGAAGAAAGCCGAGTAAAAAGCCTGTTACCGGAAAGCCAGAAACATCAGTTGAAAGCAATTATTGTGATGTCGATTTCAATGCAATTGAAAATCAGGATGAAGATGGGGATGGAGTTAGCGATAAAATTGATAAATGTTATGGAACACCCAAAGGAGCGCCCGTTGATGAATTTGGCTGCTCGGTAGATTCAGACGCTGACGGAATAATTGATTATCTTGATATAGAACCTAACTCCGGGGCAAATGAGCGTATTCATTCTGACGGGAAGTCTTGGACTGAGGAAGAATACCTAAATTATTATAATGATTCTTTAGCATACTTTGTACAAACTTTACGGAAAATCAATAGAAATTCTAGGCCCTATCCTGTAAGGAAATTCATTAAGTCTGAAAGTTACGTCAAATGGAATACGATTCTTGAAGAGCATCCCGATTGGCAAATAATGAGATTAAGCAGATCTGAACGATTGCCGGCTGAATTGAAAATCTTGGATAAAAACAAAGATCAGTTTTTGAGCATTGAAGAATTGGAAGATGCTGTTGAAATATTATTTGACAATAAGAGTTCAACAATTAATGAAGAGCTGATTAGAAAAGCAATAGAACATGCATTCAGGTACCAGTAGTTTTCTTTTTTTACTTTTAATTTTTGCTATTGAAACCAAGGCACAAACAACTGTTGTTTTATCTGCAGTTCCGCAAGCAAAGGTTGGAACTTCAACAAACATTACAACTAAAATCGTCAATATTAAAGGTATTAAAGGGCCTGCAAGATTAACGATTGCACTACCTAAAGGTTGGAAGTTGGAGAATTATCCGGGAGAAACTGCCCCTATCAAACAAGATGAAAATACTCTTAAAGTAATATGGCTTGAATTTCCACAAAAAGATACGGTAAATGTTTCCACTCTAATTAATCTTCCTCAAGGTCAGGATCCTGGGGTGTATCAATTAAAAGCAGAATTTACCTATTTAGAATCCGGTAAAGAAATAAAGATTTCTTCCACTCCTATTCGAATAATCCTGAAGAAATACTTTAGCAGATTTTAATCAATAGGAGCCACTTCGCTTTCTTAGAAACCACTCTAACGACAAAAGGAAAAGTAACAAAGCGAAAATCCATGGGAATTTAACAAGCTCGATAAGTTTGCTTTCGACATGTGAAACAGGCTTCACATCGCTTCTTTTGGAAATGATATCGAGTAAGGAGAGCATATTTGAAGGACTTATCATTTCGCCTCCACTCCTTTCCGATAAGGTATTTAACATGGCATGATCTGCTTGCCCAGAGCTCCTCTCGGAGGTAATTGGTTTAACAATGAATCTTCCGCTAGAAGTGAACTCTTTTTCTCCAACTTTCGCCTTAGCGCTGTATGAATAAGATCCAGCCCGAAACAAACCTAAATCTAACGTGTAAGCCGTCGATGTTCTAGCAAAAGAATATGGATAGGTGTTTCCATCCTCGCCCGTAATTTCAAGATTTACGTCTACCGAATTAATTAATTCAAATGAAGAATTATAAACTTCAGCATCAAAACGGATACGCTCATTATCATTGTAAGAGTTCTTGGCAATGATTCTTAGGTTTCGTCTTTCATTCCTTACACTAAGATATTGAACAGTCTTAGAGATAAGTTCATCGAAAAGCATGTGGTTGCCACGTTCAGCAAAGTCTTGCATTCTCCATCTCCAAAGACCTTCACCGGCTAAAAGGGCTGATTTATTCTCAGGGTCAGCCGAAAACACAAAAAGTGGATATTGCGTTGTTACCGCACCTATTCTTTGTGTTAGCAGTGGAATAGCCGAAGTAGAAATCGTGTAATTCCCATTTGGAACTTGGAGTGGACCAAATGAGGCTATTGAATTTCTCAATTCATCGCTTAATGTAAAGAGAGCAAAGGATTTATTGAGATTACCAAAAACATCGCTCATTCCTCCTCTTCCACCATTAATTTGCATTAATTTTTGCTGTGCATTTAATGCACCTGTTAAGGTAGATGCTCCTGCAATGTACCAAAGTGGAATTTTTTCATTAAGTGCTTCTTGATGAATTTTACCAGCTGTATTAGTAATTGAGGGGATTTGATGAAATATTATGAGACTATACCCTTTTACGCTGGAAGTGAAATTTTCAGGAGTTCCAACCACAACTTCATAATTCTGATTTGCCTCTAAGCTTTGTCTTATAGCTGCAACATCTGGATGAGGATTTGATGCAAGTAATAAAACCTTTTGCCTACTATCTATCACTTCAATAAAAATGTCTTTATAATTATTGTTTAGTGTGAATTCTCCTTCCACAGGATTAATTGCAATCCTAAATTTCTGAATGCCCACTTTATCTGCCTTGATCTGAAACGGAAAGGTCGATAAATATGAATCTTGATCTATTGTGAATTGTTGTTCAGCTATAAGCTCGTTGTCTCGCTTGATGGTAATTTTTGAAGAACGACCTTGAAGTTTTTGTCCTTGAACAGCCACATTTATAGGAAATGTATTGTTCAAGTATGCAAGTTGGTTTTGTAGAACTTGTTTGATAAGAAGGTCACGCTGAATTGCAGTATCTCCAAGAGCAACTGTATAAATTGGAGCTCTTAAGTTTCTGGATAAGTAAAGTGGAGTTTTTCCCTTATTATAAATACCGTCTGTAGATAAGATTACCGCTCCAACATTTTGGTTTTCATATAAGTCATAAAGACGATTTAAGCCTAAGGAAATATCAGTCTCCTTTCCTTTGAAGTCTAATGCGAAAGAATCGAGCAGCTCTGTATCAAAAGCAAATCGTTTGAATTCAAATTCATCTGAAAACCCTGAGCTCAATTTTTCAACCAAGTTGGGGTATTCATTCCTATAAAAAGCAGAATCTCGAGTAGAAGCAATTGATTCTGAATTATCCTGAAGGAATAAAATAATTGGCTTTTCTAACTCTCTCGTGTTGATTCTCAATAAAGGAGCAAAAAGTAAAAAGCATAAAATTGAAACTACTGTTGCACGAAGAGCAAATAGTAGTCTTACAAACCACTTGGAAGTCTCAGGAATTCCATGGTTTTTGCGGTAAAGAAAAAATGCATAGGCAAGTCCCACAATGAAGCAAAGTGGGATATACCAAACAGGGTAGTTATAAACTAGCTCTAAATTCACAAAACAATATCTCAATCAATTAGGTACTCATTCCACCACAAACGTTCAAAACTTGACCATTGACATAGGCAGACATATCAGAAGCCAGAAAAACAACCGCATTAGCAACATCTTCTGGCGTACCGCCGCGTTTCATCGGAATGCCTTCAATCCATTTAGCTTTAACATCATCACCTAGCTCTGCTGTCATTTCGGTTTCTATAAATCCCGGAGCGATTGCATTACTGCGGATATTTCTTGAACCTAATTCCTGTGCTACTGATTTGGTAAAGCCTTCAATACCAGCTTTAGAAGCAGCATAATTAGCTTGTCCAGCATTACCACTTCCGCCAACTACAGAACTCATATTAATAAATGACCCATATCGATTTTTAAGCATCGGTTTAATGGCAGCCTTTGTAAGGTTAAAAACTGACTTTAGGTTGGTATGAATTACCTCATCAAATTGGGCTTCCGACATGCGCATCAACAATCCATCTTTGGTTATTCCTGCATTATTAACCACAATATGTAATGTTCCAAATTCAGCTACAACATCATTTACAAGAGCTTCTGCTGCATTATAGTCGGCGGCATTAGAATTATAGCCTTTAGCTTTCACTCCTAAAGCTTGCAATTCCTTTTCCAGTTCTTCAGCTTTTGATGCACTCGACATATAGGTAAAGGCAACATGAGCACCTTGTTCAGCAAATTTAAGAGCTATACCACGACCTATGCCTCTTGTAGCACCGGTTATGATTGCAACTTTATCTTGTAATAATTTCATACCTATCAATTAAATAATTCCCAAACCTACACGATTTACCACCATATCACAATGGAAATTGCACTCAAATTTCAACAATAAGCAATAAAAAACGCCCAAAGCAGAGCTTTGAGCGTTACATCAATCTTTTACAGTCAATTATTTTGTTTCTAAAATAGAAACCACTTCATCCGTTTCAGTTGAAAGAGAGGCTTTTGAATCTTTTTCACAGCAAGCTGGCATTCCTTCAGCATTTACAGGCTTAGTTTGGCAAGTATTGCCATCCTCGTCAACACAACTTTTAGTGGCTTCATCCCAAGTACAAGCTTTTCCAGTTTCAGCGCAAATGCCTGTATACTTTGAAGCCACTTCATTTTTACTGCAGCAATCGTCCATACCTGAAACACCTTCAGATCCTACAACAGCAATGTAAGGAGCGATTACCAATGAAACAATACTCATTAGCTTGATTAGAATGTTCATAGAAGGACCTGAAGTGTCTTTAAAAGGATCTCCAACAGTATCACCTGTCACAGATGCTTTGTGGGGCTCTGATTTCTTATAGAACATTTCGCCATTGATCATAACACCTTTTTCGAATGATTTCTTAGCGTTATCCCAAGCACCTCCTGCATTCGATTGGAAAATTCCCATCAAAACACCAGATACAGTAACACCAGCAAGTAAACCACCTAATACTTCAGGACCGAATACAAATCCAACAATAACCGGAGTGATTAATGCGATTGCACCTGGTAACATCATCTCACGAATAGAAGCTTTAGTAGAAATAGCTACACATTTTTCGTATTCAGGTTTTGCCTTGTATTCCATAATTCCAGGAATCTCACGAAACTGACGACGAACCTCCTGAACCATTTCCATAGCAGCTTTACCAACTGCCTGAATACAAAGTGCAGAAAAGATAAATGGAATCATTCCACCTACAAATAAACCAGCTAATACAGGAGCTTTATAAATGTCGATTGCAGAAATACCAGCAATTCCAACAAAGGCAGCAAATAATGCTAAAGAAGTTAAAGCAGCAGAAGCAATTGCGAATCCTTTTCCAGTTGCAGCAGTTGTATTACCAACAGCATCAAGATTATCTGTACGCTCACGAACTTCTGGAGGTAATTGGCTCATTTCGGCGATACCACCTGCATTATCTGCGATTGGACCGAATGCGTCGATTGCTAATTGCATAGCAGTAGTCGCCATCATTCCTGCTGCTGCAATAGCAACACCGTAAAGACCAGCAAAGTAATAAGAGGCCATAATTCCAGCAGCTAATGTTAGAATTGGAATAACGGTAGATTTCATACCTACGCTAAGACCTGCAATAATATTAGTAGCGTGTCCAGTTGAAGATTGCTGAATGATTGAATTAACTGGACCTTTACCCATTGCTGTGTAATACTCGGTAACTATACTCATTATAGCTCCTACTACTGTGCCAACTAAAATAGCATAGAATACACCCATTCTAGTGAATGTTGCGTCACGTAAAACGATATCACCTTCAGGTAACAGCCACATAACGATGAAAAAAGAAGCAATAACAGTAAGAATCATTGATGCCCAATTGCCCATGTTTAAGGCATTCTGAACGTTAGATGTTTCATCTTTAATAGTAACAAACCAAGTACCTACAATTGAAAATAGGATTCCTAAACCACAAATGACCATTGGTAGCAATATTGGCGACATACCACCGAAATTATCTACAATTGAGATTTCTTGCCCCAACACCATTGTTGCTAGAATAGTGGCAACATATGAACCGAACAAATCGGCACCCATTCCAGCAACATCACCTACGTTATCACCTACGTTATCGGCAATAGTTGCAGGGTTACGAATGTCGTCTTCTGGAATTCCAGCTTCAACTTTACCAACTAAGTCAGCACCAACGTCAGCAGCTTTGGTATAAATACCACCACCAACGCGAGCAAATAATGCAATTGATTCAGCACCCAATGAGAAACCAGTCAATACTTCGATGGCTGTCTTTACATAATTAGCATCAACGCCATCATTAAATATCCCAAGGAAGGCTATAAATAATCCACCTAATCCAAGAATAGCTAATCCAGCAACACTAGGCCCATTACCGTTCCACCGGTAAACGACACTTTTAATGCTTGTTTAAGACTTGTACGTGCTGCTTGTGTTGTTCTAACGTTAGCTTTAGTTGCTACACGCATTCCAATGTATCCTGCGGTAGCAGAAAAAACAGCACCAATAATAAATGCAATTGCAATAATCCAACTTGAGTGAATTTCTTTCCCGTTTATTTCATGGATTGTTCCAGAATAAGCAAGTAAAACAGAAACAAAAAGCACAAAAACACTTAGTACTTTCCATTCAGCTTTAAGGAATGCCATAGCACCATCAGCAATATATCCAGCAAGTTCTTGCATTTTGGCATCGCCTGCATCTTGTTTAGATACCCAAGCCGACTTAACCGCCATTACTAGGAGACCAACTATACCCAAAGCTGGGATAAGGTAGATCAGCAAATCATTCATACTTCTTCGTTGTTAGTTTATAATCAGGTAATTACGTTCGCCAATTGTGTTAAAAGGGATGCAAAAATAATAAATATCCAACATCATGAGTGTTTTAAGCGCACAATACTGATAAATCTTATTTCAAATTGAGAGATTGTCAAACCTTAAAATGAGATCTACTAGACCTTGTAAAGGACCTTTTTAACGGCCTGCATTACTTTTTCAGGGTTCGGAAGAGCTGCTTCAATAAGCGTTGGTGCATATGGAAGAGGCACATCTGCGGAAGTTACTCGTAAAATTGGTGCATCTAAGTAATCAAATGCATCTTTTTGAACCTTGAAAGTTACCTCAGTAGCTATACTTCCTAAAGGCCAAGCTTCTTCTACAATTACAAGCCTATTCGTTTTTTGAACAGAATTAATAATCATATCGTAATCGATAGGACGAATTGTTCTCAAATCGATAATTTCACATGATATGCCTTCTTTTTCAAGCTCTTCTGCTGCAGTGTAGCATGTTTTAATAATTTTCCCGAAAGACACAATTGTAACATCTGAGCCTTCTCTTTTGATATCAGCTTTTCCGATTTCAATTAGGTATTCTTCTTCAGGAACTTCGCCTTTATCGCCATACATCTGCTCACTTTCCATAAAAATAACTGGATCGTTATCGCGGATTGCGCTCTTTAATAAGCCTTTTGCATCGTATGGATTTGATGGAACAATCACTTTCAGACCTGGAGTGTTTGCAAACCAATTATCAAATGCCTGAGAATGCTGAGAGCTAAGCATACCTGCCGAAGCTGTAGGGCCTCTAAATACGATTGGAACAGTAAACTGACCGCCCGACATTGACATCATTTTAGCAGCCGAGTTAATTACTTGATCAATTGCTACCAATGAGAAATTGAAAGTCATGAATTCAATAACAGGGCGCAAGCCATTCATGGCAGCACCAACTCCAATACCTGCAAAGCCTAATTCAGCAATTGGAGTATCGATTACTCTTCTCTCTCCAAACTCAGCCAACATACCCTGGCTAACTTTATAGGCGCCATCGTATTCGGCAACTTCTTCTCCCATAAGGAATACGTTCTCATCGCGTCGCATTTCTTCATTCAGTGCCTCTCTTAAGGCTTCTCGGAATTGTATCGTTCTCATTGTCATTATTAAAAGCGTGGCAAATCTAATAAAGAATATGTGTTGTTAATGATAATCGGGTCATTTTTTTAACAGCTATCACTGTATAACTGAAGAATGGGCTCAAAGTGTTAAAAATGAGTCGGAAATATTATGGAAGTGTTAATTCCTATTCCTATCAAAACAGCCAAATTCTATTTATTTATATTATTGATGTCATCCTGAAGTGCATTGCCTCCAATCTCGAACTTATGAAATTGGGCGAACTTAGCTTGCGCATCTTCAAAGGCTTTATCATATTGACTTTCTCCTTCGCCTCCTTGTTCAAGTAGTTCTGTAAATTCTTCCTCTTGATCAGGATTTAAAGAGCCTTCACTTTCCTTAAACATGGTGTACGCCTTCATCCAAGGACCTTCGCATGCTCGCAGGTAGAAATCAAAAAGATCAAGAGCTGTCGTTTTCATTTCATCCCCTCCTTCATATACTTCAAGCCTTTCGAGAGCGCCTTTAGAGTCCTTAATTGTAATGATGAGCTTCTGCAAATCTGCTACTGGATCTTTTCCTTCTAAACTCATAACAGTAACCATTTCTGTTACTATTTGGCCTTGTAGGCCGATGATACCATCGTTATATTCAATAGCATTAGCTGCCTTGCCATTTTTTTTAATTTTCTCTCCCATGTTCAGCAATTGCTGCTTCTCACTTTCTTTGGAAGAATTTTCTCCATCACCGCAGGAAATGAGAATGCATGCTAAAGCAAGTACTTTAAATAAATTCATCTTTTTTTGTGCAAATTAGGAAATATCGAGCGCTTGAGGTTCGCGAATTGACATCCATGTTAATTCATGGACTTGGCTGTTCTTGCATTCGGCTGATATTATAAGAATACGAATCATTCTTCAAAATTAATAAGGTGACTCGATTTGCGTTGCAGCGGTGCCATTGAGAAAGCTAGTTCATTCTAATTTCTTGTTCATTTTATAATTTATAAACTCTACGCCTTTTACCATTACAATTTGCTTTCTAACTACCTTAAAACCCATTTTTTCGTAAAATGGTTTTGCTGTTTTGCTTACATCAGATGTTAATTCTATTTGTCTTTGCCTTTTAGCTTCGTTTACTATCGAAGTATAAAGGGTTTTAGCGACTCCTCTTCTTTGAAAGTCCTTGTGAACATAAAACAAATCAATATGATTCCCTTTATCAAGTGAACAAAAGCCAGAGATGATTTCACTTTCTATTGCCACAAAAACAATGTGCTTTGTTAAAATGTCTTGCCAGCGTTGTTTATTTTCAATTCCTGAAGTCCAAGCCTTTATCTGTTGATTAGTATAGTCTGCCTTGCAAACAATCTCTATTGTTTCAACAAATAGCTGCTGTAATTCAAGTAAATCGTCAATACTTCCAAGTCTTATTTTCATTCGGAAAAAAGTATTCTGCTCTGTTCCAATTTTCACACAAATGCCTATTGCCTAAATCGTTGAGTTCTCATTTCAGTTAGAATAAGCAAGTCAATATAAAAACAAAGGCCCATTAACAAGTTAATGAGCCTTTGCTTTCAAGAAATGAAATGCTTGTATTATGTCAAAGAGACATTAACTGCATTCAATCCTTTTTTTCCTTCTTCAACTTCATAAGAGACCTTGTCTCCTTCAGTAATTCTAATACCGTTTAATCCATTTACATGAACAAAAACATCTTTACCACCATCGTCTGGTGTGATGAATCCGAATCCTTTACTGTCATTGAAAAATTTTACTGTACCGTTGCTCATTGTTAAACTATTATAAATTATAAAATGGTCAGAGTTTAAAATATTATCTCTTCCAGAGGATAAAAATACAATGTATTTCTATATTAATTCAATAATCATCACTTATTTTTTATTCTGCTAAGGCTTATAAATTGAATTATCTCTACATAACAAGCAGCTACAGAGGATATAATATTATTTTAAACCTTGCAGATATAAATTAGCTTGATGCGATAGCGATTCGGATATTATTCATTCGAAAGCTTTTCACCTTCTGTATCAATTTTAGGTGTTTATTCATATTCTCGAAAGCCCAAGCCCATAGTTACGGCTCTTTGAACAGCAGTGGCACCAAAACGATTTCGCATTTTGTCCATTGCCTGATACAAACCAATCAAAGCCGGAGTGTCTTCAAACAGACTTATCTGATAAGAGCCCTGAACGAGATCGCTAAGGCGGATACCAATAAGCCTTATTAGTAACCGACGGTTGTACACTTTATCGAAAAGCTCTTGAGCACAACGAATGAGTGTA
Organism: Bacteroidia bacterium; assembly: GCA_040882555.1. GTDB lineage: Bacteria > Bacteroidota > Bacteroidia > M30B66 > M30B66 > M30B66. The sequence continues at coordinate 692 of JBBEBC010000110.1, read as the reverse complement.
TGATCGTTTGCTGTATAAGGAATCTTCATTTGTCGGGTTTGAGTATCAAAGTCGGCATACCTTATTTTCACCGTTATACATCCACTGATTTTACCCTTCTTACGAAGTGAATAAGCCAATTTCTCACACATGGCGCTGAGTAATGAATGTAGATACTTCACATCCATAGTATCCGTTTCAAAGGTATGTTCTGTAGAGATAGATTTGCGCTCCTGCACAGGCTGCACGGGTGATTCGTCGATGCCATTAGCTTTTTTCCAGAGAACAAGGCCGTTTTGACCCATAACCCGCTCCATAACCTTTGCCGGAATGTCCTGAAGAGTGGCAATCTGCCTTACTCCCATACTACATAAAGTAGCATAGGTTTTCTCGCCAATCATTGGAATTTTCCTAACTGATAAGGGAGAGAGAAACGTTTTCTCATTTCCGTACTGCACCTGCATTTGTCCATCTGGCTTAGATTCGCCGGTGCCTATTTTGGACACTGTTTTATTAGATGACAATGCAAAGGAAATAGGCAAACCTGTTTCCCGAATAATATTTTGCTTAAGTTCTACTGCCCATTTCCAAGTACCAAAGAACCGATCCATCCCGGTAAAATCGATATAAAACTCATCAATAGAAGCTTTCTCAACAAGTGGCGAAGACGCTGCCACCACATCTGTTACCAGAGAGGAATACCTGCTGTAAAG
>JBBEBC010000109.1:0-18990 GCA_040882555.1 Bacteroidia bacterium | reverse complement strand
CTCATCTCTAGCTGCATCCAATGTGAAATTGGGTTTGTATGATATTCACCAAAAAAAACCATATCACTTTTGGCAAGATCTTCAATCATATCATCATATTTAGCCAATTTTCCGTTGTTTTTATATAATTCGTAAACAGGTTGGCTTTGAGCCTGAATGAAATTAAATGAGATTATTAGCATTAGAAAAGATAATTTGACGAGTCTCATTTTTACTAAAATTTATGATTTAACTTTTGATTTATGAGGATTTATCTGAGAAAAGCTATATTTCGAACTAGAGCATTTAGGATACCTTTTTCATCAGTTTTTTTATCTCCATCTAATTCTTCGAAACAAAATACATCGCAATTTCACCTTTCCCTTTTGCTTCAATTTTACCACGACTTTCAAACGTAAAATCTATGTCATTTCTTAGCACTTCATAGGTTGATTGACTAATGTTTACTTTTCCCACTTCACCTGAGCTTTCCATTCGACTTGCCGTGTTTACAGTATCTCCCCAAATATCGTAGGCGAATTTCTTTACACCTACAATTCCTGCAACAACAGGCCCTGTATGAATTCCAAGACGCATTTCAAAACAAGGTTTGTTAGCTGCATCTAACTCTACTTTACGCTTTGAGATGAATGCCTGCATTTCTATAGCTGCCAGCACGGTATTTTTTACAGAATCATTAGTTGGAATGGGTAATCCTCCCGCTGCCATGTAAGCATCACCAATGGTCTTTATCTTCTCTATATTATATTTGCCCATGATGCCATCAAAGGCTTCAAAGCAAGTGTTGATTTCACTTACCAAGTCTTGAGCGCTCAACTTTTCTGAAGCCGCAGTAAAGCCTTTAAAATCAGTGAAAAGAATGCTTACCAAATCAAAGTCGCGAGCCTCGGCCCGACCTTTTTCTTTAAGTTCAGCTGCTATATCGGCAGGTAAGATGTTGAGTAAAAGATTTTCAGAACGGTCTTTCTCTTTTTCAATAATTGCCTTAGCTTTTTTGGTGTAACGCAAACGGCTATAAATCCCTCCCGCAAGAATTAGGACAAGTATTCCAACACCAATTGCGATGTTTCTAACTCCATCTTTCTTTCGCACTTCATCTTGATGTGCTACTTCAATTAATCTTTCTTTTTCTGCTACTTCCAAGCTATCTTCCAATACTTGTTTATTAAACTCCATTTGCTGAAGTATTTTAGCTGTTTCCTCCCTTTGTAAACTATCTGTTAAAACCAACATTTCTTCATGATAAAACAATGCTTTATTCCCATTTCCTAGACCTTTATAGGCATCATAAAGGCATTGGCAGGCTGTTTTTTGCAGGGCAATTGCTCCAATTTCCTCTGAAAGTTTTAAACCTCTATTACACGATTCTATTGCTTTTTTATAGTCTTTTTGTTTGTTGTAGAAGTCTCCAATTACGGTTATAGAAGTTGTAATGGCCTTTTTATCACCAATTTCTTCTTGAATTTTCAAAGCATCAGTAAAATATTTCTTGGCTGTTTTGGTTTCTCCTAAGCTATTATAGATAAAGCCAAGGCCCTGAAGTGATGCAGCAGTTCCTTTCTTATCGCCGTTTTCTTTGGATACCGCCAAGCCACGCTCATAATAATCCTTAGCCTGGATGGTTTTACCTTGATTATAATAGATATCAGCTATATTACTGTAAGAAGTTGCAATATCTAATTGATACCCACCATATTTTTCCTTAATCCTTAAACTGCGTTCATAATAGTCTAAGGCTTGAACTGTTTCCCCTTGTGTTGAGTAAATAAGTCCAATGTTATTTAGTAAGGCTGCAGCACCCTTCTCATCTCCAATTTCTTGCTTAATTTTAAAACCGCGTTGATAGTAGTTTAGTGCCTTGGGATAATCGCCTTGTTCGAAGTAAATATTTCCGATAAGATTCAGATTGCCTGCTATGCCTTTCTTGTCTCCTACTTTTCCATCAGGTTGAGGAATTTCTTCGGCAATCTTTAAGCTTTGCTTGAAATATTGAAGTGCTTTGATATAATCGCCTCTAAAATAAAATGAAATTCCTTGCATACTAAGAGCTCCTGCCATTTGTTTTTCCAAGCCCTTACTTTGAGCAAAGTCAAACATTAATTTAGCATAATAAAATGCTGAATCAGGCTGAGAAAACATATATCCATCCCAAGCGAAACTATCTATTGCTTTTAATCTCGATGTGTCGGCTTGCGCCGGGTCATTCCAAACAGCCAAAAGCGAGTCGGCTACTGTTTTGGGTAAGGAGCTTTGGCATTTAACTACCTTGAAGGATGAAAAAAGAAGCACCTGAGCAAGGAAGAATGTTCGAATACCCGTAATAAATTGATTTTTGAACTCTGAGTTTCTATAATACATAATAGCTTAAGCTATTTATCTCATTTGCCTTTCATCGTATAATCGTATTACGATTTCACCACCTTATCTATTGAAAGAACAACCATGTCTTGAATAATTTTACAATAATAGATTCCTTGAGCCAAACCGCTCAGATTTAAAGAGTGAGTGCCTGAGCCTGAGAAATGTTCTTGGTTAACAATACGTCCGGCGATATCAACAATGAAAACTTGAAATTCTCCCTGAATCTTAGAATTCTTTAAGAATAATTTATCTGAAGCAGGATTCGGAAACACTTCAAACTTGAGTATTTCCTGATATGAGAGCCCATTCACAATGTAATTAAAAGGCTCTGACCACTCCATGCAACCATTTTCATTACTAACACTTAGAAAATAGGTGGCGTTTGAAGGTGCTGGGGTATATTGCTGAGTATTTTCTCCTTCAATTGGTTGAAGTGCTGAATTATACCATTGCAATTCTCCTGTTGCTGTGGTTGTTAAGTCTGCTCCATTCAATGAAATTACCGGAACTTCAGGAGCCTGAAGGACTGTAATAGAAACTGAATTCAATCCTGTGGCATCGCCGCAGCCATTAAAAGCATCTGCCGTAAAGGTTCCCCCTTGGTTTACATAAATCTGAGCTGGGCCTTCAGCTATGAGTTCAGAATTTAAGTACCACCTAATTCCCACTCCAAAAGCAACTTGTGCAGTTAAAGCAATGCTATCATTAGAACAAACATCAAAGCCTTCTGTAGTATAAATTTCAAAATCCTCTGGAGCATCACCCGGGCCCAAAGTCACTGGTTCTGAAATCTCAGAAATGCCGCAAGCATTAACCGCTTGGACCGTATAATTACCCCAAGAAGTTGCCTGAAAAACTGCATTTGACTGAGAATTTAACGGCATACCGTCTAGAAACCAAGTATACGTCTGAAATGGAACTGGCTGAGCATTTAAAAGAACATATCCACCCTCACACAAGGCGGTTCCTGGCTGAGGAATTATAGTTTGTGAAACAGGTGTAATACTATCCACATTTACAATAACAGTATTACCAGCAGGCCTCACACCACAAGTATTTGCAAGTGTTAGTGTGTATTCGCCTTCGGCGGAAGTAGTTAAGGTATTCTGATTCTGACCTATTACATCACCATCTTTTTTCCATTGATAACTAACGCCAGAGATGGCAGGAATGCTAAGCTGAACAGATTCTCCTAAACAAATATTCTGCTCTTCGAAAGGATTAACTTGAACAATGGGCGGTAAAGGATTCAAATTGATAGTTATACTGTTGGATGAAAACACGGTATCACATGCATTCGATATCTCTAAAGTGTAAACTCCGGCTTGAGATGCTTGGTGAATAAAGTTATCAGCTCCAATTGGAATTCCGTTTTTTAACCATGTAAATACCAATCCGTTTTGAGGTGACGTCTGAAGATTAACCGTCAGTCCCTCACAGAAAGTAGTTGGACCAGTAGCCTGAATTACAGGAACCTGAGGAGCATTGCCCGAAGTAACAGAAACAGTTTCAACAGAATTAATAGTTCCACATGAATTACTGGCAGTTACCGAATAAACTCCTGCTTGATTCACTACAATGGAATTTGAATTTGAACCAATGGTGGAGCCATTTTTCTTCCATACAAAAGCCACATTATCTTGAGGTGAAACGAACAGATTTACTTCACTGCCATTGCACAAAGCTGGGTTTCCTTGATTAAAGATTACAGGGATTTCCGGTAATGGATTTATCTGTACATCGATGGTATTATCAGATTCGATGCTTCCGCATGATGTGGATGTGAGTACCGAATATTGTCCACTCTGATTTGCACTAATTTGAGCAATTGTGCCAGAAACGGGATTCCCATTTAAAAGCCATTGAACTGAGTTCCCAGCTGATGCATTACTAAGCAGCAAAACTGAATTTCCTTCGCATAAAGTAGTCGGACCAGCTGCAGAAATTACAGCTTGAGTAGGAAGCGGAAGCACTTCTACTATAACCTCATTCTGTGAGGCTGCTGCGCCGCATTGATTGCTCAACTCAACAGAATAGTTCCCAGCTTCAAATACTTCAATTGAAAAATCGCCATCCACCGGCACGGTGTTATTAAACCATTGAAGGTTAACTCCTGCGACAAATTCCACCGATAAGGTGACAACTTCTCCCTCACAAAACTGTGTATTGCCCAAAGTTTGAATATCCGTAACGGCGGGCAATTGCAAAGCTTCAATAAAAACGGTATCGCTCAGAGCTATTCCACAGGCATTTTCACGACTAGCATAATAGGAACCGGCACTAGTAATTTCCAGCAATTCAACATTCTCAATAATGGTAGTTTGAGCATTGTACCAGGTGAGATTAGATTCGTCTAAACCGTTAGTTAATAGAAGCTGCAAAGTATCACTGGGACAAAGACTGCCTGAACTAGAAAATACTTCGGGAACAAGGGGGAAGTCAAGTTCTGTAACTATAAATTCTGGAGAAAAAACTTCGCCACATGCATTTATTGCTGCAATTGTATAAACCCCTCCCTGAAAAACATTTATCAACGTATCCGTTTCATTAGCTAGTTCGTTTCCATTGAAATACCATTGATAATCAATCCTAAACTGGCTTTCAATCCCCAATTGAAGAGTATCAGAACAAATGATTCCATTGCCAGAAACGAGAGGCTGTGTTGGAAGAACCCTCATTTCAATATCTTTTTCATAAACGAAATCAGAATACAGCTCATCTTCAATGATAAAGCGCATTCTGTAATTAGCATCACCCACTAATCCTGCAGGAATCTGAATATAAAGCTCATCATCAGCGGCGAAAGATTCTCCAGCAGCAGTTGGGTTATCGAAAGAACCATTTTCATCACTTAGAAGAGCCTGAATTTGGACATCCCCCGGCAGGGGAATAGTTAATTCAAAAGGCACAAAACCTTCAAAGCTCTCGCAAAGAGTGTCCAATTCTATTCCGGTGAGCATAAAATCAAACTCGAGACAAGATATTTCGGCTTGCCAACCGTTAGATGCGACAGGATTATTTGCAGAAAAAGACAAAATGAGAGAATTGCTCCAAGAAAGAAATACAGTTTCGACCGTTTCGTTTGTAATCGCAGCTACAATTACATCCGGAAACAATGGATCCAATAGAAATATCGTGTCATTATCCGAAAGTGCCATTTCACTAAACTCGATTTGAATTCTGCTTGCAGATGGAGCATAAAAAGTATCTGAATAAGCAAGCTGAGCTGTGTAAAATTCTTGAGGGCCATTAGGATCTGTATGACTTTCACCACAACTTAAGCTTTGTGAAAACGCTGAAACTTCTGTAAACAGGACGAAAACAAGTAAAAATAATTTTGGCACTATAGGTTAAGCATTAGAATACGAAGCTACGAAGACATTTGAAAAAAACCCTCAGTAGATTTATTGCAAACCTTACCTTTGCTGCGAAATTTTGCTCAACATGCTGCAGTTACCCTACCTAAGAGAACATAAAGAAGATGCTATTGCCGGATTAAAAAAGAGAAATAATCTGGACGCCCGTAAAACCGTTGAACATCTAATTGATTTAGACGATGAGCGTAAGCGCCTGCAATCAGAGCTAGATTCTCGTCTTGCACGTGCAAATCAAATTGCCAAAGAGATAGGTGAATTATTCAAATCTGGGAAAGCTTCTGAAGCAAATGAATTGAAAGCAGAAACCGCAAGAATAAAAGACGAAAGCAAGGAGTTTGAAACAAAACTTAGTGATGCAGAAGATGCCATCAGAAATTTGCTTTACACTTTACCAAATGTCCCTTGTTACATGATTCCTTTTGGTCAGGGGCCAAACGATAACGTTATTGCCGAAGAACATGGCACAATTCCTAAACTTCATGAGGGCGCCATGCCACATTGGGATCTAGCAAAAAAGTACGACATCATTGATTTTGAGCTTGGCGTAAAAGTTACTGGTGCTGGTTTTCCTTTTTACAAGGGGAAGGGTGCGCGATTACAACGTGCTTTGATTAATTTTTTCCTTGAAAAAGCAACCGCAGCTGGGTATACTGAATATCAAGCTCCATTGATGGTGAATGAAGCTTCTGGTATTGGCACAGGGCAATTGCCTGATAAAGAAGGGCAGATGTATTACATGGCTGCAGATGATTATTATATGATTCCAACGGCTGAAGTCCCAATTACCAATATTTTCAGGGATGTAATTCTAAAAGCAGAAGAACTTCCTATAAAAGCCTGTGGTTATACACCCTGTTTTAGACGTGAAGCTGGATCATATGGCAAAGACGTAAGAGGCTTGAATCGCTTGCATCAATTTGACAAAGTGGAGATTGTGCAAATTGTGAATCCTGATGTTAGTTATGATGTTTTAGAAGACATGAGAAATCACGTCACCAGCTTACTAAAAGACCTTGAGTTGCCTTACAGAGTTTTACAATTGTGTGGTGGCGATATGGGATTTGCTTCAGCATACACTTATGATATGGAGGTTTTTTCTGCTGCGCAGGAGAAGTGGCTAGAAGTGAGTTCAACATCAAACTTTGAAACTTTCCAGAGCAACCGTCTCAAGCTGAGATTCAAAGAAGGCGATCAAAAACCTCGTTTGGCTCATACCTTAAATGGTTCTGCTTTGGCTTTGCCAAGGATTCTTGCCTCATTATTAGAAAATCATCAAACCCCTGAAGGAATAAGAATTCCAAAGGTTCTTGTGCCTTATTGTGGATTTGATATGATTAGTTGAGATGGTGTTGCTTTGAACTTTGTTTACCTCACCTTTGGTGGGAAGGCTTGCTGATAAAATCGGGAAACAAAAAGTCTATGTGATTTTTGCTGCTCTATCTGTGATTCCTCTTTATTTGATTACCAATATGAATGCTATACCAATATGTATAGTTTTGATTATCAAAAGTTTATTCTTTATTGTAATAAGCGGAAGGATGGTTCCTGCCATGGCATTAATAACCTCTACTGCAATGCTTCAAAACCGAGGAAGTTTTATGAGTTTTAATTCATCCGTTCAGTAGCTAACAGCTGGAGTTGATGCATTTATTGCAGGAGGTATTGTAACTGAAAATGCTTCTAGACAATTGGTTAACTATGAAATTGCAGGTTATATTGCCATTGCGGCTTGTATCATTAGCATTTACAATTGTCTCGGCTGAAGAATATAATCCTTCTTCTAAAAGCTTAGATTGATTGATTCATTGACTTTAACTAATACTTATTGCTCTCTATAGCAGGGGAGAAACAAATAATGAGGATGCACAGGCACCTTGATTTAGTATTTATGTTGAATAAACCTTTCCTATAAGACATCCTAAGAAAATCCTCCAGCAGCTTCCCCTAAGACACTTTATTCTAATGACTTAAATCTATTTTATCATAGTAACAGTCCCTTGATATTCGCTTACCCCAAAAGAATTTGTCCAAGAAAGCTGAACACGGTAAACAAAAACATCATCACCTGGCAATATACTGGTATTTGACACACTTCCATCCCACTCTGCAAGAGGGTCTTTACTTGCGAAAAGCAACTCGCCCCAGCGATTAAATATCTCGAGTTGATAGTTTTCAGGATCAATATTTTCGCCTTTCACATAGAAGAAATCATTTAAGCCATCTCCATTTGGTGTAAAAGCACTTGGAATGTACACGGTAGCAAGCGCTTCAATAACATAATCTATGCAAGTAGAACTGCGGCACCCGTTATCATTCCATGCGTTTAAGCATACATTATAAATGCCCGGTACATCATTAAAATCAATTACAGGATTATCATCAGTAAACAAACCAAACTCGCCAAAATCCCATTCAATAGAATCGGCTTCAATAGATTCATTCTGGAATAGAGTGGGCGATTTATAATATTCGCCAGATGGCGGAGTAGCAACAATTTCTACTTGGGGTGTTGGCAATAGGCTAATAACGTATTCAACTATACTGTCGCACCCGAAAACATTAGGATACACCTCATCATATTTCCCTTCTTGGGTAATCCTCTGACCTCCAATTGTAATGAATGTATCACCTTCACAAATCTCAATGGCCTCAGATTGAAAACTGCCTGAACCCAACGATATGTTTAATTGGACAATAGAATCGCATCCTTGAATTGAAGTCAATTCATATAAATATTCTCCGCTACTTTCTATAGGTTGACCGAAGGGATCAAGTGGATTATCTTCTTCACATAATTGCAAGTTCAGTTCAAAATTATAAGCTGGAAAGTACTGAAGGTTAATTATTACAGTGCTATCGCAGCTATTTGCTGAAGCAAAAACTTGAGGATAAACTCCTGGCTCTGTTACAATAGTTCCATCATTTAAAGCATAATTATCTCCTGGACAAATAGAAACCTCTTGCGTACTTTCAAATGAAGGTAAAACCTCTAAATCAATTACATATACACTATCACACCCTTGAATACTAGTAAAAGTTATATTATAAATTCCTGAGGACTGAACACTTGAGCCATCAGGCAAAAGAAATGATTCAGTATCACAGATGGAATTATTGTTAAAAATCTCGTAATTGGGATTGACTTCTAGATTTATAATATTTATTGTGTCACAAGCAACACCGCTCGTTGTAACCTCGTATTGACCAGCATTATCAACTAAAGTTCCATCTGGCAATGTGTATGTTTGGTTATCGCATATCGCGGGATTAATTTCATTAATGAATGACTCTTGAACTGTTAAGTTGATTGTTATAGTGCTATCACATCCAGCTTCTGTTTGAAAGTCGAATTCATATAAACCAGAGTTTGATGCCTCACTGCCATCCGGCATTGGATATGTTTGTCCTTCACAAATTGACTCATCTAACTGCAAGTTGCTGCTAAAATTAAATTCGACTATTGTGTTTATAGTGCTATCGCAAGCACCTACAGCTTGTAAAACAATTTGGTAATCGCCTGAAATATTTACGATGTCACCATTAGGCAGTGTATATGATTCACTATCGCAAAGGCTAATATTTTGATTTATTAAATAATTAGGATTTACGACAAGCTCTGTAATGATAAGTGAATCGCAACCAGATATAGATTGGAAGTTACTTTCATAAGTTCCTGTTACGTCAGCAACATTTCCATCTGGAAGCGTATAGCTTTCATCATCACAAATAGTAATATTCTCAGTACTACTAAATATGCCTTCTTGAACATCAATAGTAATTTGAGCAGTGTTTTCGCAGCCGCCAGGATTTGAACCCGTAACAATGTAAGTAGTTGTTGAAAGTGGCGATACCGTTTGATTCTGCCCGTTGCCCAAACCGTTGTCCCAAGTATATTGATCAGCTCCTGATGCAGAAATCTGAGTTTCATCGCCTGAACAAATATTTTCTTCTGTAGCCGAAGCAGTGACATTAGGTATTTGATTGACAACCAAAGTAATTGTCGCTACGCTATCACAACCATTTGAGTTAAAGGTCTGTTCGTAAATACCTGCAGTACTTTCTTGATTGCCATGAATCGTAATGCTCTCACCTTCGCAGATATCGATTGTATTTGTATAGAAGATATTTGTTCCTTCGGTAACGAAGAATTCATCCGAGGTACCGGAACATCCAATGCCATTAGTAACTGTAACTGTGATTGGGTTATCTGATTCTACAACTGAACTAGATATACTGTTTCCACCATTAGACCATGAATAAGTGCTGAAACTTCCAGTATTTAAAATAAGGGATTCTCCTTCACAGTAGCTTGTTGATCCCGTTATGATAGGTTCTGGCGAAGGAATCACAATAACTTGGTCAGTACTTTCTACTTCATTATTACATGCATCGGTTAATGTTTGGTATATAGTATAATTACCTGAACTCGGAATAGAAATAGAAACGCTTGCGGTGTTTCCTTCAGAAGGATTTCCTGTTGGACTAAGACTCCAGTTATAGGAATATGGAGGAACTCCAAAATTGCCCTGAACTGAGGCGGTAAAATTTTCATCTTCACAAACTAAACCAGAAGATAATGTAATAGGATTACTCAGGTTTTGAGGTTCTACTGTAAAACCTTCAACAGTAATAGTCCAAGCTGAAAAAGCTGCTATACAATTATTATTGCAACCCGCTGCTCCAAAGCAACTCCTAAAAAATTGAAGAACAAAATCACTTTGTTGATCCAAACAAGACGGAGAAGGAAGACATGTGCTTAAGTCATTAAAAATTGAAATATTATCACCATTGCATAAGCCAGCAGTAGGCAAGTTGCAAAACCAAAAAAAACCTGCTTGATTTGGGCTAATGCAATTCCCAGTTTGTACCCTTAAGGCTCCATCTTCTCGCCAACAAGCTCCAATAGCCTGATAATTAAACGACCAGAGTATATCTGTATATGTAGAATTAGCTGGAAAGCTAACTGCTTGTGTGTAGTTACAGCTGTTTACAAAATCGCATGTTGCATTAAATTGAGACCCACTAATTGCTGCTTGTGCGAGAGTGCTGTTTGCAGTAACGAGAGGGTCAATGATTAAAGGTGTTTGCCCATCGTATTGATTAATCAATTCATACGGTACAACTATAGTGATGGATGAAGTATCTATTACATATTCTAAAGTCCTCATCTCTTGCTTACCCCCATCTTTTGGATATGCATAGGCTGGATTATAGGTCGCTAATGAATTACTCTTTGTTGAAATTATAACATTGCCAAAACCTCGCTTTACATTTTGATATTCATCAAATGATAGACTAATATTTTCGCTTGAAATCTGAAGATTATCGCGAATAAGTAAGGCATCAAATTCACCGAATTTATTTTCATTGAGTATATAGTTGGACTTTATAGCACCTTGAAATACTCGAAACTCGGCGTCTATTCCTTGGAAAATATTTTTAATAAAAACACCATCATCACCAGCTTTGTAGTCTGACCAATTTGCCTGTTCGGTAAGAATTACTGATTCTTCTTTTTCTATAAAAAGGCTTAAATCATTAAAATGCAAAATGTCATTCCCACATTGCATAGTGGTGAAATAATCATGTATGTTAAATGCTATTTTATTAAGCTTATTTTTTGATTCAATTAGTCCATTATCAGTTTCTTCGAGCTTGCTAGATATGCTAACAAAGAAATCTTGTTTAGAATAATGTAAAGGCATATTAGCCTGTTGTAGATAAAAATGCGATGTATCATTTCTATCAACGAAGTAGCGTGTTGTAGATGTTCGTCTGTCTAATAACTCAATACAATCATCACAAGGACTATCATCTGTTAAGATGCCAAATTCAGGGTGTTTATAGTATTCTGGCGAATTGAATAACTTCCATAAATGGAGATCTTTAGTTGGAGTGTTATTAGCAAAACTTGAAAAGTTGGGCTCCTTAGCGGTCATCTGTTGAGCAGACTCCAAATTTTGACTATAACTTATTTTAATAAACCAAAGTGAAAAAAATAGTATTAAGCTGGCCCTCATCATTGTTTATAAAACGCTCTCAATCAGTATTTTTGGTGAAGCTAAAGTAAATATCCTCCCATATTAAAATTTGCTATTTTATTAAAAGGAGGAAATCATATCAACCTTTGAATGACTGTAGATCGTTTCATAAATTGATGTTTTCAAATTTCACTTATTTAATATAAAAGTATGACCCAAAGTCCGGATAAAAAAATATTGGCCTTACAATGAGTCAATTAATTGAGAATCAAGCCTCAGTCACCTTTTACTCAGATGCCTGAGGGTCCTTGTCTGCTATACAGTTAAATCAAGAGAAGAGGAGAAAACTTTAAAATAAATTCAACCTTCCAATTAGTTCCATTTCTTAAGCAATTCAATAAAATAAGGAGGCGATTGCACCAAACGAGAACCATACCATGAAAATGCTTCTCCGTCAACCAATCCGATTCTAGAATTTGGTAACAAAGCTTGAAGCTGGCTAATATGTTTTTCTTTAAAAGGATAAGGTTCTGAAGATAGAAGAACAAGTTGCGGATTTAGGATTTTTATCTCTTCTGCGCTTAATTGAGGATAGCGTGAACCGAATTCTGATGTAACATTTTCTAAGCCCAATCTTTGAATCATATCATGAATAAAAGTGTCGCGGTTTACACTCATCCAAGGGTTTTGCCAAATTAAATACAAGGCCCGCTGTTTTTTATGCAGGGACTTTATCGAAGAAAAACCTTTTTCAATCATTCTTGCAATTGCTTGAGCCATGTGGTCTTTTCCTAGCAAATTGCCAAGTTGCTGAATCATCTGCTGTGCATCGTCAAGATTATAAATATCAGAAACCCAGACAGGAAACTCATCGCTCAATTCTTCAATATCAGCTTTCGAGTTTTCCTCCTTATTGGCAATGATTAAATCTGGTTTTAATTCACGGATTCTATCCAAATCAAGGTTTTTGGTCCCACCAATTCTTTCTTTAGTTCTGAACCAGTTTTCGGGGTGGATACAGAATTTTGTAATCGCAATTACTTCATCTTCCAAACCCAAATCATAGAGTAATTCGGTTTGAGATGGAACTACAGAAATTATTCTTTTGGGAACCCTATCAAATAACAGTTCTCGGCCCAACATATCTTTTGTAATGAACATTCTGTGAAAATCGGAATTTATAGCTTATCAATTAAGGCAATTTCTAACTTTGCAGCATGATTTACTCAAACATCCTTGAAACCATAGGAAATACTCCATTGGTTAAGATCAATAAAATTACAAAAGACTTCCCTGCAACAGTGCTTGCTAAGATAGAAACTACAAATCCGGGGAATTCAATCAAAGACCGTATGGCTTTGAAAATGATTCTGGATGCAGAGAAATCAGGTGCTTTAAAGCCAGGTGGGACGATCATTGAAGGCACTTCCGGTAATACGGGAATGGGTTTAGCAATTGCAGCCGTTATTAAAGGATATAAATGCATTTTCACAACTACCGATAAGCAGTCGAAAGAGAAAGTGGATGCTTTGAGAGCCTTCGGAGCAGAAGTAATTGTTTGTCCGACAAACGTTGAACCTGAAGACCCAAGTTCATACTATTCTGTATCTAGTAGGCTTATTGATGAGGTTCCAAATTCATGGAAACCAAACCAATATGATAATTTAAGTAATTCTCAGGCTCATTATGAGCAAACTGGTCCAGAAATTTGGGAGCAGACGCAAGGCAAAATCACACATTTGGTGGTAGGTGTTGGCACAGGCGGAACACTTTGTGGGACTGGTCGTTACTTGAAAGAAAAGAATCCAAACATTAAACTTTTAGGTGTTGATAGTTATGGTTCTGTGTTTAAGAAATATCTGGAAACAGGGATTTTCGATAAAAACGAGATTTACCCATACATAACTGAAGGCATTGGCGAGGATTTCTTACCTAAAAATGTTGATTTCAGCATTATTGACCATTTTGAAAAAGTAACGGATAAAGATGCTGCAGTTATGACTAGAAGAATTCCACGCGAGGAGGGGATTTTTGCAGGTAATTCAGCTGGCGCTGCGATGGCAGGAGTTATCCAAATGAAGCACATGTTCAAGGAAGGTGATGTGGTTGTTGTGATTTTTCATGATCATGGTACACGTTATTTGGGTAAGATGTTCAATGATGAGTGGATGCGCGATCGCGGGTTTTTAGAAGAGAAATCACCGAAGGCAATTGATTTGATTGAACGTCACAAACACCTCAAATTGGTAACTATTGATGCAGAAGACACTGTTGACGAGGCATTTGCTAAGATGAGAAAGTTTGATGTTTCTCAAATTCCTGTTACCCGCGGGGACGATTTTGCTGGTTCTTTAACTGATAGTCATTTATATGCAAGCATTTGTGAAAATCCTGAACTGAAACAAGCCAAGGTTGCAGTGCTGATGGAAAAGCCTTTTCCTTTTGTTGATGCAAAAGCTTCGCTTGAAGAAATTTCAAAGTCAATAAATAAAGATAATGAAGCTGTTCTGGTAAAAGATATGCTTGGTGCGGTGCATATTATTACCAAATATGATATTATTGAAGCGATAAGTTAAAGCAGTCACGGTTCGACAGGCTCACTGTGACTGTCGAAGCATGACTGTCTCAGCGTGACATCTGTTTCTAATTTCATGCTTCAGCTTGTCGATAATAGGCCCTCTTTGTGAGTGTTTGACGACTTATATTGCTTTGGCTACGTTAAGTCATGCTGAGCTTGTCGAAGCATGACTGGGGTTCATCACTTTATGACTTTCGCCAACCGGAATTAAACCTAAAACAGATTGCTTTATTGTTTCTTGAAGTGCTATTAGAAGCTGTTTCTTGACAAAGAATTTATGGGTTAATAACCCTACAGATCGGGCTGGTATTGGGGCTTGGAACTCGATTAGTTTGCAACATTCGGTTAAAGGTAAATCGAGGGTTGCTAAATACGGAATAATCGTAATTCCTTTGCTAGCCCTAGTGAAGCGTAACAAGCTGCTCATGGAGCCAGATTCAAATTCAAAATTGATGTTGCTTTTGCTGTGTTTATTCGATAATTCGCAAATTTGATAGACTTGCGAACGCAAACAGTGCCCCTCTTGGAGTAGCCATAAGTTGGAGTAATCGAGCTTATCGATAGAGATTTTGCTTTTACTTTGTTCTTGGCGGCAATCATAAACCCAAAAGGGCTCTGAATAGAGTTCATACTCTAGTAATTCTTGATCATTAAGAGGAAGAGCGGCAATGCCAACATCAAGGGCTCTTATTTTGAGAGCTTCTTGTATATGTGCAGTGGTCATTTCCTTCACAATAATTCTAACTTTGGGGAAGCGAGAAGCAAATTTGGAAAGAAATAAGTGAAGAATATAAGGCGCAACGGTTGGGATTATGCCAATTCTAAATTCACCAATCATCTCACCTTTGAGTTCTTGAACAACATTGTTAAGCGAGTCGATTTCATGCAAAATAATGCGAAACCGATCAATGATAGATTCTCCTTCTGGAGTAATTGATACAGGCTTTGTCTTTCGGTTGAAGATTTTAACGCCAATTTCATCTTCTAAGCGCCCAATCATAGTGCTTAAGGTCGATTGAGTAACGAAACATCGCTCTGCTGCCTCTTCAAAATTCTTGGAATCTACAACGGAAAGTACATATTGAAATTGTTGAATATTCATGATTTTTCAAAGATAATAACATCTACTGTATAGATAATAACATCTATACTATAGTTTTTATAAATAGCTTTATTATGTCATCTTTGCAAAGATTTCAATCCACAATAACCATGAAAGCAAAACTTCTTTTAGGAGTGAGTATGTTGTTGCTCGCTTCATTCAATAAAATAAACGCTCAACCAAAAGAAAGTGTGGGCGAATGTCCATTTGGACATGATAAACAAACATCAGCCGTTGAGGACAAGAAGACAATGGCTAAAACCAATAAAGATTGGTGGCCTTATCAGCTCGATTTAAGTGTTCTCCGACAGAACGGTTCCAAATCGGACCCAATGGGCGAGAAGTTCGATTATAAAAAAGAATTCAATAGTTTAGATTATCAAGCACTGAAAAAAGATATTGCTGCGGTAATGACCGATTCTAAAGACTGGTGGCCGGCGGATTACGGTAATTACGGGCCATTTTTTATACGTATGGCCTGGCACAGTGCAGGAACATATCGAACTGGAGACGGCAGAGGCGGCTCAAGAGAAGGTCAACAACGTTTTGCCCCCTTAAACAGTTGGCCAGACAATGCGAATTTGGATAAAGCAAGAAGACTACTTTGGCCTATTAAACAGAAATATGGAAAAAAGATTTCTTGGGCAGATTTAATGATTCTTACTGGAAATGTGGCTTTAGAGACAATGGGTTTTGAAACACTTGGGTTTGCAGGAGGTCGTGAAGACGTTTGGGAACCCGCAAGTAATGTTTATTGGGGCCCGGAAAGTAAATGGTTAGACGATGAGCGTTACACCGGCGACCGTGAACTGGTAAATCCTCTTGCTGCTGTTCAAATGGGATTGATATATGTGAATCCCGAGGGTCCTAACGGAAACCCTGACCCGGTTGCAGCTGCAAAGGACATTCGTGAAACTTTTGGTCGCATGGGAATGAATGATGAAGAAACAGTTGCATTAATTGCTGGAGGACATACACTTGGTAAAACTCATGGCGCAGGAAGTGCAGACAATGTAGGACCTAGTCCTGAAAGTGCCGATATAGAAAAGCAAGGTTTAGGCTGGGAAAGCTCTTACAAAAGCGGAAAGGGAAAAGATGCGATTACATCGGGACTTGAGGTTATTTGGACAACCACACCTGTAAAGTGGAGCCATGATTATTTAACTCTTTTGTATGCCAACGAGTGGGAATTAACAAAGAGCCCAGCAGGCGCGAATCAATGGGTTGCAAAAGGAAATGAAGAAATTCTGCCAGATGCCTTCGATAAAGAGAAAAAACATAGAGCAACCATGCTTACAACTGACCTTTCGTTGCGCTATGATCCAGAATATGACAAGATTTCCAGACGATTTTTAGAAGATCAAAAAGCATTCGAAGTGGCCTTTGCCAAGGCGTGGTTTAAATTAACGCATCGTGATATGGGTCCGAAGTCGGGTTATATTGGATCGGAAATTCCAAAGGAAGATTTTATCTGGCAAGACCCGATTCCTGCATTGAATCACAAATTGGCTGATGCAAATGATATCGATGCCTTGAAGGCTGAAATCTTAAAGTCTGGATTGACTTCTACTGAACTAATTTCAACAGCTTGGGCGTCGGCGTCGACCTATAGAAGTTCGGATAGAAAAGGAGGAGCCAATGGAGCACGCATTCGACTGGAGCCACAAGTAAACTGGGAATGTAACAACCCAAAACAACTTAAAAAAGTATTGGAAGTTTACGAACGCATCCAGAAAGATTTTAATGCAAAAGGTGCTGGAAAAAAGATTTCTATCGCTGATTTAATTGTTCTAGGTGGAAACGCTGCACTTGAAAAAGCTATCGAGAAAGCTGGTCAGAAGGTTGTTGTACCATTTTCACCAGGTCGAATGGATGCCACGCAAGCCCAAACAGACGTTGAAAGCATGAAGGTGTTGGAGCCAATGGCCGATGGGTTTAGAAATTATCAAAAGAAAGAATACACCTTAACTACAGAAGAATTGTTGATTGACAAAGCACAATTATTATCACTAACTCCTCCTGAAATGACTGTTCTTGTTGGCGGGATGCGTGCTTTGAATGCTAACTACAACGGATCTAAGCAGGGAATTCTCACTTCCAATACGGGAGCGTTAACCAACGAATTCTTCGTGAATCTACTTGATATGAATACTACTTGGAGTCCTAAAACAGATACTAAATTGGAGTTTGAAGGAAAGGACAGAGCAAATAATCAAGTGAAATGGACTGCCACTAGAGCCGATTTAATTTTTGGATCTAATTCGGAGTTACGCGCTTTAGCAGAAGTTTACGCAAGCAACGACGCGGAAGAGAAATTCGTCAAAGATTTTGTAAGCGCTTGGACCAAGGTCATGAACCTAGATCGTTTCGATTTAAATTAAGATATTAATACCTATTTCAGCCGCAGCTAATTGATTTTAAATCGAAGAGCTGCGGTTTTTTATAAGGTTTTCCCTCTTCCGATGATTGCAATAGGCTCTATTTCCGAATTATTATAGCTTGAATCAAACATTGACGACTCATGTTACTTTGGATATTTCCAATAAACAGTCTAATAAGTCACGCTTCGACAGGCTCAGCGTGACTTCTGTTTCCAATTTCACACCTCTGCTTGTCTGTAATATGCACTATTGGCGGATGCTTGGCAATTAAATGAGCCTTGGATATCTCTAATAAACATTGTAGTAAGTCATGCTGAGCTTTAGATATTTCCAACAAGCATTAGTAAGTCATGCTGAGCTTGTCGAAGCATGACTATCCATACCAAACTTACTTTTCACCCATGAAATGAGCTTTTGCAATTTTGTTTCAAGGATTTCCATACCTGACTCAGCGAAATTACCCATAGCAAGGCTAAGGGCTACGCCTAAACCTGTGACTATGAGCTCTTTTTTTGAGTCTTCAAAAGGAAGCACCTGCATTAATAAAATAGATGGATAGTTTGCTCCCAAGAATTTGACGCGTTCGGTTACTTCCCTTTCCGATTTAGAAACTTCCATGCGCAAGCGAGCTTGCTCGATTTTTAATTCTGAGAGTGATTCAATTTTCCGTTTCATTTCCGTCGTTTTGGCGTTCATATAATATTTTAATAATTGAATCTACTATAATGTGGGCAAGGAGTTTCTCTCTAAAGCTAAAAATAATGTAAAAGGCTACAAAGTACAAACCACCCACTATGGCAAAACCTGAAAGCTGAGAACTTAGCGTGTCAGCTAAATAATACGCTAACATAAAACTCAAAAACATTAGTCCGAAAAAGAATAGTAATGCAAGCACCAACCCTATGACAAGGTAAGCAACAATTTTAGCTATTTTTTCGAAAGCAAGTGCCTTGCTAAGTTCAAGTCTGTTCTGTATATAATCGACCAAAAGCTCCTTGAAATCTGAGAAAAAACTTGTTTTATCGAAGTTGTTCATGATGTTTTGTTGTAATCATTAGTAGGGTTATTAGTTTGTCTTCAATACTCGTAAATCTAAGAATACCATCCATACAAATATTAGATAAGTTAACCTTCCAAGTTTAGATTGAAAACCTATTAATATACTTAATTTTTTCTGGAATAAAAAGTCCAAACGGTGGATTATTGAAAT